>CADBRE010000143.1 GCA_902797005.1 uncultured Erysipelotrichaceae bacterium
TCATTCATAACTTTGAAAGCAAGTGCTGCGAATGGTTCGTTATCAGCGGTTTTTCTTTCAATAGGATTATCATTCATATCTATACCTTTAACATGAGCAATATCAGTTGGTGCTGGTAAGTAGTCAAGTACAGCATCTAGCGCAAGCTTAACACCTTTGTTTCCTAAAGCAGTACCGCATAGTACTGGATAGAATTCTCCAGCAAGAACACCTTTTCTTATAGCAGATTTAATTTCTGCTACAGAAAGTTCTTCTCCTTCTAGATATTTTTCCATTAAAGCATCATCAAACATAGCAGCTATTTCGATAAGTTCTGCTCTTTTTTCTTCAGCCTTATCTCTAAGCTCTGCAGGTATTTCTATTTCAGTAGCATTTTCATGTTGATCACCATCATAATGATAAGCTTTCATTGTTACTAAATCGATAATACCATTAAAGTCATTTTCAGCACCTATTGGCCATTCAATTGGAGCTGATTTTTCACTTAGTCTATCTTTGACTGTTTGTAAGCTATATTCAAAGTTAGCTCCCATTTTATCCATCTTATTAGCGAATATCATTCTAGGAACTTTCCATTCATTAGCTTGTCTCCAAACTTGTTCAGTTTGAGTTTCAACACCAGCTTGAGCATCTATAAGTGCGATTGCACCATCTAGTACTCTTAGTGAACGAGATACTTCAATTGTGAAGTCTACGTGTCCTGGTGTGTCTATTATGTTAAGTCTATAACCTTTCCAGTGAGCTGTTGTAGCCGCACTTGTGATTGTTATACCTCTTTCTTTTTCCTGTTCCATCCAGTCCATTTGGCTTTCACCATCATGAGTTTCACCAATTTTGTGAGTTATACCTGTATGGAATAGAACACGTTCAGTAAATGTTGTTTTACCAGCATCTATGTGAGCCATGATACCGATATTTCTTAACTTGTCTAAAGAAACGTCACGTGCCATAAATTATTCTCCTTCCTATTTTAATTTTACCATCTATAATGAGCATAAGCTTTGTTAGCTTCAGCCATTTTGTGAGTGTCTTCACGTTTTTTAACTGCTCCACCTGTTCCGTTAGCAGCATCTATTATTTCGTTAGCTAAGTTTTCAGCCATACCTTTACCACTTCTACTCTTAGCATATTGTACTAACCAACGAAGAGCTAAAGCTTGTTGTCTTTCACTTCTAACTTCAACTGGTACTTGATAGTTACCACCACCTATACGTCTAGATCTAATTTCTAGAGCAGGTTTAATGTTTTCATATGCAGCATTAAATACTTCCATAGGATCTTTACCAGTCTTTTCTTTAACTATATTGAATGCATCATAAAGTATTGTTTGTGCAGTACCTTTTTTACCACCTATCATTATTCTGTTTATTAACTTAGTAACGATTTTACTGTTATAAATAGGATCTGCTAATACTTCTCTTTTTGGTGCTTGTCTTTTACGCATCTTTAATTACTCCTTTCTATTTATTTGTTTTTTGGTCTTTTAGTTCCATATTTACTTCTACCTTGTCTTCTAGCATCTATACCAGCAGTATCAAGTGTACCACGAACGATATGATATCTAACTCCGATAAGGTCTTTAACACGTCCTCCACGGATAAGTACAACACTGTGTTCTTGTAGGTTGTGTCCTTCTCCTGGAATGTAGCATGTTACTTCGTATCCATTAGATAGTCTTACTCTTGCATATTTTCTTAATGCTGAGTTTGGCTTCTTAGGTGTCTTAGTACCAACACGAGTACATACTCCACGTTTTTGAGGTGACATGTTGTTAGTTCTCTTTTTATCTTTAGAGTTATATCCAATATTTAATACTGGGCTTTTACTCTTTCTAGTCTTGTCACTTCTTCCTTTTCTTACTAATTGGTTAATAGTAGTCATTTTAACTCCTTTCTTGTGCACACTTCCCGGTGTGTCATAATTGTTATTTTTTTAGATTTTCCTCGCAGAAAATCATAACATTGATAATATATCACTAAATTAATTCAATGTCAAACAAAAAGTTCACGTTTTTACGTAAACTTGTTATATTTTATTCTATTTTTATAAAGTTTTGACTAATTTGTTAGTAACTTGATTAACTAAGAATCTCTTATCAAAGAAATCTACTAAACTACTTGCTGTTTCTAATGGAGAAGTACTGGCATTTGTTTCTATATATAATAATTCACCATCAACATTATAGTTTAGGATTGGAGAAAAGCTCATTCTTGAAATGTTAACACTAAATCTATCTTTTGTACCATTTAATACAATGTCACACTTGATAAATCTGCTAGTTTTTTTTAATTTAATATCAGATGATTGCATCTTCTTCATTATTTCTAATAATTGTCTGTTAAATACATCGAAGTAATCTTTATCGCCATTAACTGTGTTGATTTTGCTCATCATTATTAATAACTGTGATATTGTATAATCGCGATATAAAACTATACCTGACTCATTAATATCTCTAATTAACCCATTTTTGATACATTCAAGTACATAATCTTTCCCTTCTCTTAATTCTAAATCAA
>CADBRE010000144.1 GCA_902797005.1 uncultured Erysipelotrichaceae bacterium
CTGGTGGTTCAGTAAAGTGAGATGCCTTATGTATTTCAGTTGATACAATTACTTTAGATTTATAAGAAGCAAAATCAGGAAGTACTTTGTCATTACTTTCTTCAAAATCACCATATACTTTTAAGTAACCATCAAATGTTTCTACTTGGCCTGAAGCTGTAAACTTGTAGTCGTTGTTGTCTAAGACTACCGTAGTTGCCATCACTTTTTGATCAGCCATTAAAGACGCTAAAGCGCGTTTATATATAAGGTTATATAATTTGTATTCATCGCTAGTTAGATATGCTTTAACACTTTCTGGTGTTCTATTTATACTTGTTGGTCTAATAGCTTCATGTGCATCTTGTACATTATCAGTATTTTTGCTTGTCTTAACAAATCCAATATATTCTTTACCATATTTACCCGCAATAAACCCTTGAGTTTCTTTTATAAATACATCTGATAATCTAACTGAGTCTGTTCTCATATAAGTAATTAAACCTACGTGTTCACTTCCTACAGTTTTACCTTCATATAACCCTTGTGCTAGTCTCATTGTTTTAGAAGCACTAAAGTTTAGTTTAACACTCGCCATTTGGGTAAGTGTACTTGTAGTAAAAGCAGGTTTACTCTTTTTATTCTTCTCTTTAGATGTAACATCCTCTATTTTGAAAGCATTAGATAATTTATCAAGTATTTCATTAGCTTCTACTTCACTCTTTATCTCTATTTTCTTATCTTTATACTTAGAAAGACTAGCTTCAAATTCAGGAAATATAGCTTCTATTGTAAAATACTCTTCTGGATTAAAGGCTTCTATTTCTCTTTCTCTATCTACTATTAGCTTTAAAGCAACAGACTGCACTCTTCCTGCTGATTTTCCTTCTGTTTTATTTTGCATTAACTTACTTAATCTAAATCCGATTATTCTATCTAAGATTCTTCTAGTTTCCTGAGAATGCACTAAATCCATATCTATGTCTCTAGGCTTTTCAAAAGCTTTTATAATTGCATCTTTAGTTATTTCATTAAAAACTACTCTACCATAATCTTTTTTAAGTCCTAAAGCATCTTTAAGGTGCCAGCTTATTGCTTCTCCTTCCCTATCTGGGTCGGTTGCAAGAATAACATAATCACTATCTTTAGCTTGTTTCTTTAAATCAGTTACTAACTTGCTTTTACCAGATATAATCTTATAATTTGGTTTAAAATTATCTTCTAAATCTACTCCTAGTCCATATTTACCAGTTGTAGCTAAATCTCTTATATGTCCTTTAGAAGAAACTACTTTATAATCTTTACCAAGATATTTTTCTATAGTTTTACTCTTAGAAGGACTTTCTACTATTACTAATTGTTTCATATTTCTTCCTTTCTTTATTAATATATTTCTTAAAGCTCATTTAAAGAATACTAAAAAGATAAAGTTATGTCAAGAGAATATTTTTTTATAATGTAAAATAAAAACTCGCCTTAGCGAGCCTTTATTTAATTTAGCATAAGCAATCTACATATGTGTCATTTAAACATCTAATAGCGCATACGCAGTTAGTATCTACTGTAAATATAGAATCTGTTGCAACATATGGATAAACACTAGTAGTATCTGTATTTGGTGCAAGTACTCTACATGTGCAGCAGCATCCATCAACTTTTTCTACTCTAAATACACTTGAAGTAACTCCACTTTCTGTTCTAGTTGTTGGAAGTGCAAAAGGTACCCCATTGCTTCCACATAAGTAAAGCATTATTGGTCTAGTATTGCATGTTATACAAGATCCACTACCACCTAAAGCTGGTCTATCACAAGAGTTTAAACAATTATCTGGACAAGCATTAGATTGTAATATATTAATAACTTGTAATATTTCTACTATGCAGTTATCACAATCATTGTTATTGCAACCACAGTTACGTCCATTATTATTCATATAATCCCTTCCCTTCATATTCACTAATAATTTATGAGAAAGAACTATTTTTGTTACAAAAAAGAATACTATTTCTAGTACCTTTTTAGTATTCTCTCCAATTTCCTTAATGCATTTTCCTCATTCTGTCTAGTGGCTTCGCGAGATTTATTCAATATTCTTCCAGTTTCTGCTAAAGTCTTATAAACCCCATCATCAAAACCAAAGCGAATAATAATCATTTCTCTCTCCTTATCTGTTAGCTGATTACTATTAAAAATAACACTTCTTAAATAATCATAATAAAATCTCTCTATTATCTCATCTTCACTTTCATTTGTATCATCTACTTGATTTAAAGACTCTACATCTAAGCTATCACTATCAAACAAAATCCTCAAATAATCTGAAATATTATCATAATCATTTTCATTAGATGTAAAACTTGAAACAATTTCCTTAATTATAGAATTATCTTCACGAATAGTAGTTGAATACTTATGTTCTACTTTAGCTTTAGCAGTCATTAATGATAATCCGCGATAACTCTTAATTCCTTTACTTTCATTAACACCTTTAATTAATCTTTGATAAATTGGATATTTAACATATGTGCTGAATTCATATCCCGAATAAGGATTGAAAGAATCAATTGCACGAATAAGTCCTTCAAATGCATAACTTTCTAATTCATTAGCTGGAACTTTATAATAAATCGAGAATAAAAAAGAAAAATGCTTCACAAAAAACATAGTATTAAGTATTATTTCTTCTCTAATTCTTCTGTCTTTAGTTCTTTCGTATTCCCTAAATAATTCTAAAACTTTCTTTCCATCATAGCGAAATTTACTATTCTCTAATACTGGAACATGTATATAATTTGGAAATTCTCCTGCAAAAGAAATATCTCGCCCGATTACATAAATATTCTTACTTTCTAAATAATGAAATGTATGAATAATTTCTAGCTCAGATAAATTAAGCTTCAACAGATCAGCGCGCCTTATATAATATTTTTTATTTTCACCCTCAGTTTTACTCAAAATATAATTAGGAATAAACTTTTTTTCTAAATACTCCTCTAAGGGTTTATAGTCTTCGTATATTACATCCCCATTTTCATTACATTCAATTATTGCATAAACAGGAGTGTCATTATTATAATCATTTGTATAAGATACTACTCCATATTCATAATCAGTAATGCTGCTTCTTCCTCTCATATTTTAACCCCCATAAAACATATATAATTGTACATTATTTTATACCAAATGTCAATAGTCAACTAAAAAGAATACTATTTCTAGTACTCTTATATTTTAAATTCATCAAAGAAATCACTCATAGTTAAAGTTTCAAATGTTTCTTTCTTAGAAGCCTTTTTCTTTTCTTCCTTAGGTTTAACTTCCTTTTCTTCTTTTACTTCTTCAACTTTGATATCTAGCTCTTCTTGTTTAGCAACTGATTCTTTAGGTTCATCATCACTTGAATCTACTACATCATCTATAACTTTTAGTCTAGCTTCTTTAAATGCATCACTTATTACATTCTTTCCACTAGAGCTTCCAACAGAAGCTTTATCCATTATATTGATGTCACTACTCTTTATTAATTTAGTATCTTCATCAATAAGTCCATAGTTTGTTTTAGAGCTTCCTAAGTATGTTTTAATGATGTTATATTGCTTAGATTTAGGACTCTTAAGTATGTTATCGCCTTTAAGCGCGCGTTTAGAATAGTCTATTTCTTCAAGTCTTACACGCTTATAAGTGTTCTTATCAGTAAATACAGTTATGTATTCATGAGTTTCATTAGTAATAAATCCACTTACTACTTCGTCGTTACTTGCAAGCTTAATTCCTTTAACACCACTTGTTTTACATCCTACTACAGGTATTTCTTCTTTACTAAACTTAAGTGCGAATCCATTCTTAGTTACGATGTAAACATCTCCCTCATTCATTGAAGCAGAAACAACTTCGTCTAGTCCTTTAAGCTTGAATATGCACATTGGACGAGAATATCTATTTACTGGTAAGTTATTAAGTTCAGTTTGTTTAACAAGACCTTCTTTAGTAAATAGTGTAATAGTTCGTGTGTCAAATGATTTAATTCCGAATGAAGCAACAATATTTTCTCCTTCAGAAAGAGGTATATAACTACTTATATGTTTACCAATTTCCTTATATTTAACTTCTGTAATATCTCTAACAGGTAAGTAACAATAATTACCTTGATTAGTTATTAAAATAATTGTATCTATGTTATTTATCTTGTAAAGCCCAATTAAATAGTCTTTCTCTTTTAAAGCAAAATCACTTTCATTATTAGAATTATATGCTTTTATAGATAGTTTCTTTATATAACCAGCTTTAGATACACTTATTATATAATCTTCTTTAGGTATCATACTAAGCTCGTCTATCTTTATTTCGGTTACTTCATCTTTTATAATAGTTCTTCTAGGAGTTGCAAAGTCTTTCTTAACTTTTCTTAATTCTTCCTTCATAACATTCTTTAAAACTTCTTCATCACTAAGTATGCTATTTAAATACTCTATTTGTTTCATTAGTGAGTCATATTCATTTCTTAAATCAGTTACATCAGTATTAGTAAGTTTATAAAGTTGCATCATTACTATAGCTGTTGCTTGTTCAGTGGTAAACTGATACTCTTTGACTAAGTTTTCAATTGCGTCTTGCTTATTCTTAGAAGCTCGTATCGTTTTGATTACTTCATCTAGAATATCCATAGCTTTAATTAAACCTTCAACTATATGCGCTCTTGCTTTGCAGTGTTCTAAATCAAATCTACTTCTATTTAGGACAACTTCCTTCTTATGATCTATAAATGCATCTAATATTTCAAGAATGCCTATAGTTTTAGGTCTTTTATTTACTATTGCTACTACATTAAAGTTATGGTTTATTTGTAAATCTGTATTCTTAAGTAAATAGTTAATTATAAGGTTTGCATCAGCATCTTTTTTAACTTCTATTACAAGTCTAGCTAAGTTAACTGAGTCACTTTCATCAATTACATCAACTATTCCATCTATCTTTTTATCGTATTTGATGTCTTCAATCTTTTTCTTTAACTGTTCTTTTAATACTTCATAAGGTATTTCTTTAATAAGTATGTATTTCTTACCTTTTTCTTCTATTATTTCATAGTTAGCTCTTACAACTACTTTACCTCTTCCTGTAGTGTATGCTTCAATTAGTCCTTCTTTCCCTTCAACTACTGCACCAGTAGGAAAGTCAGGCCCTTTTACTATTTCTAAGATTGTTTCAAGTCTGCAGTTAGGGCTATCTATCCTCTTTATAGTCGCATCTATTACTTCGCCTAAGTTGTGTGGTGGTATGTTAGTTGCATACCCTGCAGATATACCAGTTGATCCGTTTACCAAAAGTGCCGGAAAATGAGCAGGCAATACTGTTGGCTCTAAATCTTCATCTGAATAGTTTAGTGTCATTTTAACAGCATCTTTATTTATGTCTTCTAGCATTACGTTAGATAACTTAGATAACCTTGCTTCTGTATAACGGCTAGCAGCTGGTCCATCTCCATCAATTGAACCGTTATTACCGTGCATCTCAACAAGTGGTTCACGCATCTTCCATTTTTGAGAAAGTCTAACAAGTGCTTCATATATAGAAGAATCTCCATGAGGGTGATAATGCCCCATTATATCTCCTACTGCTTTAGCACTTTTTCTAAAAGGTTTATCATAAGTATTATGTCCTTCCCACATAGACCAAAGTATCCTTCTTTGAACTGGTTTAAGCCCGTCTCTTACATCTGGAAGCGCTCTATCTTGTATTATTGCTTTAGAATATCTTGCAAATCTATCCCCCATAATTTCTTCTAGGGTATAACTTGATATCTTTTCTAATATTTCTTCAGTTTCTTTCTTTCTTGCCATAAGTTACCTCCTAAAATCATCCTCTAATGTAAAGTCTACATTCTCATTTATCCATTCTTTTCTAGGTTCTACTTTATCACCCATAAGCACGCTTACACGCTTTTCAGCAAGCATAGCATCTTCAATAGTTACTCTTATTAAACTTCTATTTCTAGGATCCATTGTTGTTTCAAATAACTCTTCAGCATCCATTTCACCTAGTCCTTTAAATCTATTAATCTTATATTGTCCTTTAATTAGTTTTCTCTTTTCAGCTAATTCTTCATCAGTTTGAATATATTCTTTACTTTTACCTGTTTCTAAACTATATAGTGGTGGATTAGCAACATATATTAATCCCGCATCTATTAAAGGTCTCATAAATCTATAGAAGAATGTAATTAGTAGTATTTGAATGTGTGCTCCATCATCATCGGCATCGGTCATTATTATAACTTTACCGTAGTTACTATCTTCTGGATTACAATCGCTTCCTATACCAGCACCAATAGTTTGCATGATTAGATTTAACTCTTCATTACCATTTATATCATTAGTACTAGCTTTTTCGCAGTTTAAAACTTTACCTCTTAAAGGAAGTATAGCCTGAGTTTCTCTATTTCTTCCAGTCTTAGCACTTCCTCCTGCTGAATCTCCTTCTACTAAAAATAGCTCATTCTTCTTTGGATCTTTTCCAGCAGCCTTAGTAAGTTTACCGTTTAGTATCTTATCTTTTCCTGATTTATTCTTACCATTTCTTACTTCTTCTCTTGCTTTTCTTGCAGCTTCTCTAGCAGTTTTACTTTTAAGTGCCTTATCCATTATCATATTAGCTACTGATTTATTTTCTTCTAAGTAATATGATAACTTTTCATATACTATGCTTTCTACTACTGGACGAGCTTGTGGAGTTCCTAGCTTTCCTTTAGTCTGCCCTTCAAACTGTAAAAGTGCTTCAGGAACATTAACACTTATGATAGCAGTTAAACCTTCTCTAGTGTCAGCTCCTTCTAAAACAGTTTTACCTTTAAGCAAGTTATTGTTTTTGGCATACTCATTAAATGCTTTTGTAAGCGCTGTTTTAAAACCAACTTCGTGAGAACCACCATCTATAGTCTTAACATTATTTACAAATGACAATATATTCTCATTATATGAATCTGTATAACACATAGCGACATGCACTTCAATACCCTGCTTATTGCCTTCCATATCTATTACTTTATGTAAAGGTGTTTTGTTTTCATTCATATACTCTACAAAAGATACTAGTCCATTTTCAAAATGGAAAGATACATGTTTGTCTTCGTTCTCGTCATTTATTTCTATAGTAAGATTGCTTATTAGAAATGCACTTTCTCTCATTCTTTCTTCAATCGTACTAAAACTAAACTTAGTTGTTTCAAAAATCTTATCATCAGGCCAAAATTCAACAGTTGTACCGGTCTTTCTAGAAGTTCCTATTTTCTTTAAAGGAGTATCTACTCTTCCACCATCTTTAAATGATATTTCGTATAATCCCCCATCCCTAGATATAGTTACAACCATTTTCTTAGAAAGAGCATTAACTACAGAAGCACCAACACCATGAAGTCCACCAGATACTTTGTATCCACCTTCCTCAAACTTACCACCAGCATGAAGTACAGTATAAATAACCTCAGGAGTAGATTTACCACTTTCATGTTTACCACAAGGCACTCCTCTTCCTTCATCTTCTACTCTTACACTTCCACTTTTAGTTAAAGTAACTTTAATAAGAGACCCATATCCATTAATAGCTTCATCTACAGCATTATCTACAATTTCCCACACTAAATGATGAAGTCCTCTTTTATCAGTACTTCCTATATACATACCAGGTCTTTTTCTAACTGCTTCTAAGCCTTCCAATATTTTAATCGATTTATCATCATATGCCATATATCACCACTCCTGACTTTTTAAAGCATATAAAAATGCCTTTACTTTCTAGCATTACAAATTAATCTTACCATAAGTTTTAGATTTTTGCAAAAAAAAGCAAGATTTTTTTATCTTTTCTTGCAAATTATAGTCTATTTTACAGTTTCTTTTTCTAATTCATCCATCATCATTTTCTTTATTTTATCAATATCAGTAAAGAATAAGTTCTTTCCATGTTTTTTTAATTTAATCATAAACTTAAAATTTTCTAATATTTCTTCTTTCAAAGAATCAATAACTTTTGCTGGTTTACCATTAATTATATGTACATGATCTATATATTTTTCTAAAGTTGGAAAAGCATTTTGTAAAAGTATAGCTTGCGGTCTACCC
>CADBRE010000145.1 GCA_902797005.1 uncultured Erysipelotrichaceae bacterium
AAGTGAAATTGCTTCTGCAATATCATGAGTAACCATAATGCAAGTAATACCTTCTTCTTTAAGTATTCTATATATATCATCAGAAACTTTAAGTCTTGAAACATAATCAAGAGCAGAAAAAGGCTCATCTAAAAATACAAGTTTAGGTTTAGTAGCAATTGTTCTAATTAAAGCAACTCTTTGCCTCATACCCCCTGAAAGATTAGTGATTTTGGTATCTTTAAAATCTTTGAGGCCATATTTGTCAAGCAAATAATGAACATATAGCTTATTCACTTCAGTAAGTTTATTCTGAACTTTAAGACCTATACAAGCATTATCAAATACTGTAAGCCATGGAAACAACGCATCTTCCTGAGTCATGTAACTACTAGTTGTACCTTCTTTATAAACTACACTTCCCTTATAATCTTTATCAAGTCCAGCAAGTATATTAAGTATAGTACTTTTACCACATCCACTTGGCCCGATAATACAGAGAAACTCCCCATCTTTTACACTAAGAGATAAATTATGAATAGCCTTAACTTCTCCATTAAGACTATTATAATTTTTATATAAATGCTTTATTTCAAGTAAATTATCCATTGAAACTATTATCCACTAAAGTATTAAATGGTAATCTCTTAGTTAAAGCTTCATTGTACTCCATTAGATCTAGTAAATTGTTATATGCTTCTTCACTAATATAAGTCTTCTCCCACCATGAGTCAGCATTTTTGTATCTACTTACAACTTCTACTAAATCTTCTATCTTAATATCAGGAAATTCACTCTTTATTACATTAGCTATTTCTTCATTAGAACTATTCTTAACAAAAGTTAACCCTTTTTGTATAGCTTTAGTAAATGCTTTAATAGTTTCTTTGTTATTATCTAAAAAGCTTTTCTTAGTATGGAAAACTGTGTAAGGCACTTCACCACTCATAAGTCCTAAACTTGCAAGAGTGCAGCCATAGCCTTGTTTCTCTAACATAAATGCAGTTGGCTCGAACAGATTAACAAAATCTCCTTGTCCACCAATATAAGCACCAGATAGTGAAGCGAAGTCTACTGAATTATCGACCATTACTTCTCCTTTATTAACATTATTTTTATAAAGAGCATATTCAAACACCATTGAAGGCATTCCGCCTTTTCTACCGGCTAAAACACTTTTTCCTTTTAAGTCTTCAACAGTAAAGTTATCTTTCAAAGCACAATCTCCAAATAAGAATTGTCCATCTCTTTTAGTAAGAGAAGAAAAACTAACTAGATAATCCTTAGCATTGTTTTCATAGACATATAAAGTAGCTTCAAGACCACTTAAACCTATCTGTGCATCACCAGACAAAACCGCGCTTGCGACTTTATCAGCTCCACTAGTAAGTATTACATCTACATCAAGCCCCTCTTCTTCAAAGTACCCATTATGTAAGCTAGCATAGAATGGTGCATAAAACACACTGTGAGTAACCTCAGCAACAGTAATCTTCTTCTGATTATCTTCTTTATTATATCTATTATATATAACTGCAAGTAAAGCTATAAAAACAACAAAGATTAAAACAACATAATAATAAATCTTTTTCATTAAACCCCTTCTTTCTAAAGTATTATATGAAGAAAAAAGGAATAAGTGATAAAGAAAAATGCACACAAATATCAAGACAAATTTCTGCAAATAGTATGCCAAAACTCTGCAAATCGTAAATCGAAGTTTTGCAAATCGTAAGTCGAAATCCTGCAAATCGTAAATCGTGGCTCTGCAAATCGTAAATTGGCATATGAAAAATTTAAAGCTTAAGAAATAGAAATTAAATTTTAAAATCTTGAAATATACATAAACTTTATATATAATTAAGTTAGAGGATTAGTTATGAGAAAATATAGATTTTATAGATTTGCTAGACCTATAATAAAGTTTTTAATGAAAGTATTATTTAGAATAGAGGTTATTGGAGAAGAGAACATCCCTGATGGCAAATTAGTGCTAGCAGGTAATCATACAAACATATTGGATGCATGGCTTTTAATTTCAGGAACAAAAAGAACTCTAAGGTTTCTTGCTAAAAAAGAACTACATGAAGGACCGTTCTCATTCATATTTAAATGGATGGCAACAATCCCTGTAAACAGAGGAGGAGACACAACAAAAGCAAAAGAAATGGCTTATGAAGCATTAAATAATAACGAAGCAGTAGTAATATTTCCAGAAGGGACTATCAATAAAACAAATAAAACAATCATGCCATTTAAAAAAGGAGCTGTAACATTTGCAAGTAGAACTAAAAGCCCAATCGTGCCTTTTACAATAAAACGAAAATACAAACTATTTAGAAAAAGTGTAATACTTGAATTTTATAAGCCATATTACACAAAAAGTGATATAATGGAAGAAGAGAATAATAAATTGATGGATAGAATCACAAAAGAATTGGAGAGATAAATTATGAAAAATATAGGATATAAGTTTTTTAGATTTGTGCTTAAACCTGTTTATAAGTTTTACTATAATCCAAAGATTTATAATAAAGAAGTATTAAAAGGTTTGGAAAGCCCACTTATTTTTGCTGGTAATCACATACATATAATGGATCAAAATAATGTAATAATATCAACTAATAAAGTAATAACTTACATGGCTAAGAAAGAATATTTTGACTCAGCTAAAACTAGATGGTTTTTCAAAATAGTGGGATGCATACCTGTTGATAGAGAAGGAGATGCAACGCCTGCTACTAATAAAGCATTAGAAGTATTAAAAGGCAATGGAAACATAGGAATATTTCCAGAGGGAACAAGAAACAAAACAAAAGAAAAACTTTTGCCATTTAAGTTTGGGACTGTTTCAATGGCTAACAAAACAAATGCTACTATAGTTCCTTATGCGATAGTAGGAGAATATAAGTTTAGAAGTAAAACTCTAAAAGTGAAATTCGGAACACCTTTCAAAGTTGAGAATGGTGACTTAGAAAAAGCAAATACTTATTTAAGAAATACAATATCAGATATGATAGATGAACTAAATGAAATGAACAAAACTGAAAAGTAGAAATTACTCTTCAGTTTTTCTTTGGTCTATTCTTGTATAGTTTGTAACATGAGCTTTATTAAACTTAATTAATTCTTCTCCTTTGATATTTGCCTTCTTATCATAATTATTAATATTATTTGCAAACTTATCAACAGTAGACAATCTAACATCAACTTTATAATTTTCAATTTGATTCAAATAAGATAAAGTAGTGCCTAGTATTTCAGCAAACTTTTCTTGAGATAAATTATACTTTTTCCTTAAATATTTTAAATTAATAGATAATATTTCTCCTAATTTCATATGGCCTCCAAAGCTATAAATATTAACTTAATTGTATAATCTATAAAAATAAATGTCTTTACTAGAAAAGCAAAAGAAAACCTTGACTTAAAACTTTTGCTATTCTATAGACAACTACTGCTTTAATGGCACATGCGGTGGCGTGATAAATTCTACCGGCGTTCGTCCTGTCTTATCATTAGTGTCAAACACCAAATTGCTAAGTGGTAATGGCGCAGTAGATTTTCCATATCAAATAAATGTTGAATAGTCAACTAAAAGTAAAAAAATAATAAAATTATAAAAAAATAAAGCAATAACATAAAAGGTTTGATATAATATATATTGTATTAATGTACTCTAGAAAGGGGCATATTATGAAAAAGATAAATTATATTATATTCACTTTATTTGTTAATGCTTTTTTAATTGCTAATTTGAATGCCCTAGAAGGGTACACAACAGAAGCCAATATAAGAGTTAGAAAAGAAGCAAATACAAGTTCTGAAATAATCGAGCAAATATCAAGTAAACATACTACATTAGATATTATAAGTGAAGAAGTGATTAACGAGGGAGATCCTGATTGTTCGGCTGGCTGGTATAAAATAAAATATAATGGAAGTGAAAACTACATATGTGGTGTTTATGTTTCTATTGGTAAAAATCCTAGTCAAACATCTAGTGAGATTAACTACAACACAAATACATTTGATGCAAGAGTAAATGCACTTAATGTATATGCTAGAAGTGGTGCTGGATATGGTTATTCTACTGTAATGTATTTCTTGCCTGGCACTAATGTAACAATAATAGGTGATAAAATAAAGGGGCAAGGATGTTCTGATGGTTGGTACTTGGTTAAGTATCATGGTACAAATACTGGATATGTTTGTAGCACTTATGTTGATAAAAAAGAAGAAATAATAGCTAAAAATGATGAATACTCCGAGATTCTAAAAAAAGAAGGATTTCCTGATACATATATTCAATATTTAAATCATCTTCACAAGATTCACCCAACATGGAGTTTCAAAGCTATAAATACAAATCTTTATTGGGATAATGTAGTAAGTGGTGAATCAAACAAAAACTTAGTGCAATCAACTAATCTGGCTTACATAATTTCATTAAGCATGATGCCAGAAAAGAACTGGTATGTAACAAGAGATAGCGTAAATGCATTTTATCTTGATCCTCGAAACTTTCTTACTGAAAGATTCATATTTATGTTTCAATCATTAGCTTATAACTACGGTAAGGGAAAAGAAGAAAAATTTAGTAAAGATAATGAAATGACAGTGTTTTATTACAACGCAATAACTTCATTATTAGAAGGTTCTTATTTAAACGCAGATGAGTACAAATATGCATATATTGAAGCTGGCTGGAAATATAATGTTAGCCCAGTTCATTTAGTAAGTAGAACAATTCAAGAAGGTGGATCAAGAGAAACATATTTAGCTGTATCAGGAACAAGTGGTTCTGTATATGGAGAAAAATCTCTTAATGGATATTATAACTATTACAATATCGGTTCATATGGAGACAACCCAGTTTATAATGGACTTGTATACGCTTGCGGTAAGGATTGCAATTCAGAAAGTAATAATAGCTACGGAAGACCATGGAACTCAAGAGTAAAAGCTATTGATGGTGGAGCAGATTTTATAAGCACAAGATATGTAAACTCTGGGCAAAACACATTATACTTGCAAAAGTTTAATACTACACCAGTTGCAACTTACGCTAATCAATATATGTCTAATGTCTTAGGAGCAGCATATGAAGCAGAGAAAGCATATGAATCATATAAAGAAATGGATGCATTAAATGATGCATATGTATTTAATATTCCAGTTTACTTAGAAATGCCAGAAAGTGTTAGCTTGCCATCAATAGAAAGCACTATAAACACACTAGAAAGCATAACTATCAACAACGAAAAAATAACTGGATTTGATAGTGATATCCTTGAGTACACTAAATATGTTGATAAACAAACAGAGAAGATAACTATAAATGCAACAAAGACAGATATAGCATCAACTATTGAAGGTGTGGGAGAAATAAAACTTGATAACAACGAAACTAAAATAAATATAACAGTAACAAGTGAAAGTGACTCTAAAAAAACATATGTAATTAAAGTTATAAAAGTAGAAAACATAACTAGTATTGCTGATATTCTATCTGGGTTATCGGTAAAAGTTGACGGTTCATTAATGTATGGTATAAGCCCTAAAACACAAGTAAATACTCTAGTTAAAAGTATTGAAAAAAATGGCGTAGGATCAAGTATGACAATAACTGATGCTGCCGGAAATGCAGTTGATACAAATTCTAATTTAAAAACAGGATTCACTTTACTATTAAATGCACCTAACGGAGAATCTAAAGCTTTCACAATAGTTGTAACTGGAGATGCTTCAGGAGATGGAGAAATAACAATACTTGACTTATTAAAAGTTCAAAAACATTTAGTGGCTTCATCCAAACTAGACGGAGCGTATCTAAAAGCAGCAGACACTAATGATGACAAACAAGTAACTATATTAGATTTATTAAGAGTACAAAAAGTAATAATGAAACAGTTAGAGTTTTAGAAAGGAAGTAAAAAATGAAAGGAATATTTAAAAAAATAAGTTTTACAATTATATTACTAGTTAGTTTAATACCAGTGCTTAAAGCATCAACCGGACAAATAAGTATTTATACAAATAATAGCAGTGTAGTAGTAGGAAATACATTTAATGCTACAGTAACTGTTTCTTCAGGCACATATCTTGGATCATGGGAATACACATTAAACTATGACTCTTCAAAATTAAAACTTATAAGCGGAGATGTTTATATAGCTGATTATGGAAACGGTAGTATTAAAAGCAAATCATACAATTACACTTTTAAAGTAATTGGAAGTGGTTCAAGTACCCTAAGTATCAAATCATCTAATGCATACGATTGGGATTTAGGAAGCATGTCATTAACTACAGGAAGTAGAAGAGTAACAGGAATAACACAGGCAGAGCTTGAAGCAAGTTATTCAAGCAATAACAACTTATCTTCACTTAGCGTAGAAGAATATGAGCTAGCACCAAAATTTGAAAAAAGTGTTACTGATTATACAGTAAGCGTACCATCAACTACAGAAAAAATATCTATAAAAGGTTCTGTAGAAGATAGAACAGCTACTGCATCAGGATT
>CADBRE010000146.1 GCA_902797005.1 uncultured Erysipelotrichaceae bacterium
ATCTTTGCATGTTCCAAATATCACCCAATTGTTTGTAACATTTCCTGAGTAGTAATATACGGTTTGTCCTAGCTCAGCATTATTGGTTTGATATATAGTATTTATGTATGTTTGATTATCTATTACATTAAAACCTGTTCTTGGTGTAACACCATTAATAGCACTTCCACCTACAGTTAGCACGGTAGGATTGTCTTCAAGTATTTTGTCTACAAGAAATGTTCCATTTAAACTTTCAAAATTAACCGAACAACTCACTGGCATTTCCATCTCACTAAAAGTAACATTGCCCCATTTATTAATAGTAGCCACAGTTCCTTCATTACACTCAATGGCGGAAGTCATATAAAGTGTTCCAAGCCCATCTATAAGAGTTTCTATAGGTAGTTTTGTTCTTTTATTTTCAAAAGTATAAGATAATAGCTTTATATCTCTTATGTCATATTCTTTTTTATTTGAATTAGAATATATATCATAAATCAGAATACTATCTACTACTATAAAAACTGGTAAAAGCATAAAAAATATCTTCTTCATAAGCCCTCCTTAAAAACTAATTTTAAATTGTAAACTATCGTTATTACTATTTACACTGCCATCTTTCCTATATTTAACATATATATAATGAGTTCCACTAGGTATTTGATAGGTTAAAGTAGTAGGACTAGCTGATTGTATTCCACTATAGGATTTATATACATTAGAAGAATCAGCAGTGTAACTTGTACTTAGTTTTGTATCAATATTTGAAAACAATCCATAATCATAATTGCTTTCGGCATAGTTAATTAGTGTAAAAGTCGCAGTTACAGAAGTGGTTTTATAATTAGTGATGGTTACTTTAGCAAGAGCAGCAGAGTTAGCTACACCTTTATTATTACTTTCATAGTAACCATTTGAGTTAAGAGCAAACTTATATGATGATCCATCTATAGGTGACTCTACAATATATGTAGGCATGCCTTCTGTGAAATCAACCGTGCAAGTCATAGGAAGAGAAACTGCAGTAAAAGTTACATTCCCATTTTCACTAATTGATGCAGATGTACCAGATGAACAACTTATTGCATTAGCCTGATAATTAGTGCCCAAAGATGAAATATAATTATTAAGACTCGTGCTTGTTGAACTTCCATTAAATGTATGGTTAATAGTTACCTTGTCGGCATTTATTAAATTAGATAAGCTTATTTCCTTATTAAGAGCAATATTATAGCTCACTAAACATGACTCAGGTAAAGTACTTAAAGTAAAGTTGACTACTCCATCTGAGTTCATAGTAGCTGTAGCGCCTTCACATGTTACAATACTATCATAAATTGTCCCAAGTCCATTTAAATAAGAACTGTAAGGCAAAATATCTTCACTAAGGCCAGCATAACTATAATTAATATTTATATCATTACCAGTGGCAAGTATAAACTCTTTCAAATAGTTTTTTGTATCATCACTAATAGTATTCTTAAAATTAGTACTATTATCATAAGTAGCAAGTAGCGTAGTTAAAAGAAGCATAAATATAAGTAAAAAAGCATAAACAACGCTCATAGATATAAAACCCTTTTTCATCCTCTCACCTACTATAAATAATTATATCATAAAAAAACATCTAGGTTAATCCCTAAATGTTTAAAATTACATATAATATATTATGAATAGATTAAATGATTTAAAAACTTTATATAAAACTAATAGAAAACTATTTGACATAGTGCTTCTTTTAGTAAATATAACATTGCTTGTATTTCAAGCATTATTTGCATTGGTTTCTCCAAGTAGAATAAATGTGTTTTTACTACTTATATTAATAGGCTCATTAGTGTATCAACTAATCAAAAACCCCTGATTTAATTAGTTTATTTGTTCTATTTAAATAATCAACTATACTCTTTACTTCTTTAACTTTCTCAAGTTCACTGCCCTTAATCTTTAAAGAAGGTGGCATACTTATCAAAAAGGTAAAAAGACATATTTCTTCTTTATTTAGCTTATATTCTTCTAAATAAGATGTCATCATTTCTTCAAAATCACTATCTAGATATTCATTTTTATATAACTTATATAAATCAAGAACTGGAGTATCTACAATAAACTTATCCCATCCGGTTAGTACTTCTTCGCTTCCAACTAGCAAATTATCTTTCTTTAAGTTATTATGAACCACAGCTACTCGTTCTTTAGTTTTATCTTTAACTAAGTTATACCATTTATTTATCTCTTTTTCTATAAAAATTAGATTAGAATTAAATAACGAGTAATTTCTAGCTAATAAATAAGAAGAAGGAGACATATATCTCTCATTATCTATTTCCATTATTTTTCTTTGATAAAAGTCTTTTAAATAGTCAACATTATCTATCAGTTTATTATAAATGTTTTTGTATTTTGATGTAGAAACATCCTTATAGTATGTAGTTGAAGAATGTAGATTTGAAATATGTTTAGCAAGTGCTTTTAAACTATTGTTTTTATTACCATCAACATATTCATACTTTATCTCTTTATCGCTTTCATCTATTATTTTAGGATGAGAAGAATAATTCCTGCTATCTAAATACTCAAACAAGTCTTTTACAGATTTGTTTTTTGGCTTTATTACATATTTAGTATCTCCCTCTTCAAGTATTTTAGCTTTGCCCTTTAATGTTATTTTATTCTTCACAATTTACAGGGACGATTATTTTATCTCCAACATTTATATTAGAAATATTATTATATTCTGCCAAATCATTTAAAGAAACATTATACTTAATAGCAACGGATTCAATCGTGTCTTCTTTTCTCATAATATAAACTTTATACTTATAAAAATCATTAGTTTCTTCAAAACTTCCTAGTATATTATTTATTTCCTTTTCGGTAACATCTTTTCCAAGTTCTTCTTTATTTTCTCCCATAATTTCACTAATTTTTTCCTCCTCTTCAATTTCTAAGTTTTCACTCGCATCTTCTTCTAATTCAT
>CADBRE010000147.1 GCA_902797005.1 uncultured Erysipelotrichaceae bacterium
ACTCCCTAATCATACAGAGAAACTGAGTTTCTCTAGTATGTTAGAGCAACTTTTTGCTTTCGTGTAATTAGCGGAGTAATAATAGCCGCTGAATATGAGTAAACCTTCGAAGGAATTACCCTAAAAAGAAAGGAAGGAATACGATATGAAAAATCCATTTATACCAGACTATGAAACAAAAGAGAGAAAAATGTTAGCATACTACAGACAATATGCAAAAGGAATGATTACAAGAGATGAATTATATCAGATACTTCTAGACAATGGCCACTTAACTGATACTTTGAAAGAAGATTTTCAAGATAAATTAACAGATGAATATAGTCATTTCATATCAGAAATGCTAAAGAAACCAAAAGATGAAATTATGGATAGAGCTTATGAAATAGTTTGCAAAGAAGGAATAAAAGATGAACTTCTTTCTATGCCAATAGATGATAAAGAACGAGCAATACTAGTAGATACTGATAATGTATTGGAAGAATTCTATAGAGATTGGTTAGATTTTGATGTACCACTAACAGATTCTATGAGAGATAGTATTGAAGATTCTATCGCAAGTGCAACTAAATACTATGGTAAACAAGATCAAATGCGACCTAAATATACTTTAGATTATTTCAAAAGTAGAATCAAAAAGGATCGAGAAGAAGATCTTGAAAGGTAGGTATTAGTTATGTATGAACTATGCAATTATAAGAAATGCTAAGTATCAAGCTAATAAGCTCAGTTTGATATTTAGACATAACGAAAGAAAGAATACCTATTATTCCAATAAGGATATTAATAGGAAAGTCTCAAATATTAATTACTCAATAAAGAAGTGTGTAGTTCCATACTCTAAAAAGCTTAACGAACTTAAGCGAGAATATAATTTGCGAGGAACATTTAAAGGTAATTCAAATGTAGCTTGTGAATACATCATCACTGCTAGTCCTGATTTCTTTGAAGGACTAGCAGATGATGAAATTAAAAGATATTTTGAAACAGCTTATAAGTTTGTTTGTAGTTTCAAAAATCTTGGAGAGCAATATGTTATTTCTGCAAAAGTCCATATGGATGAATCAACTCCACATATGCATTTAGTTTATCTTCCAGTTGTTCACACTTTGGATAAGAAAAGTGGAAAACCAATAGACAAATTGTGTTGTAGTGAATTTTGGAAAGGGAGAAATAGCTATAAAGTTTTGCAAGATAACTTTTATAGATATATGACTAAAGCAGGATTTAATTTAGATCGTGGAGATACAGAGGATAATAAACATCTTAAAATATCGGACTTAAAACAAGTTACGAATTACGAAGTTCAAAAATATCAAAAACAAACAACTAAGATGGAACAAGAAATGCAAACTGAAAATGTTGAAGTAATTAAAAAAGAATATAAGAGAGTTATAAAAAAATACAACACATTGGCACGACAATACACGAGAATTAAAGTTATAAGTGATTCTAATGTAAGTAACTATGAAAAAGTAAAAATCGAAAATAAAGAGCTTAAGGAAGAAAATGAAGAATTGAAAAGTAATGTTTCTTTTTTAAAGCATTATATTGATAAAACATTAGAGTATGTTAGTCTTCTTTTTGATTTCCCAAAAGAAAGACTAAGATCATTAGTAAACTTATTTGTAAAGGAGAGTGATAAGAATGAATCAAGTATACGAAAAGAATAATCAACCTGATGATACTAAAATAAGATTAGTATTATATGGATTAAGAAGTGCAGGATATAATCCTTTTGATAATATAACAGTTAAAGAAGTGGCTAAAGATTTAAAGCTTGGAGAAAATAAAGCAAATGAAGTGTTTAAAAGAAAAGATTTTCCATCAGTAAATATTGGAAAAACAAAAACAATATCAGTTCTTGCTTATTTTCTATGGAAATTAGATAGACACGAGGATGAGAAGAATGGGTAGATCAAAAGGCGATGGATTGGGTTCTGTTTACTACAATAAGAATAGAGATAATTGGATGGTACAATGTTACTATTATGATTCTATAACTAATGAAAAGAAAAAGAGAACTAAATCTTTTAAAACAAAAGAAGAAGCTGAGGATTATTTAAATAGATTAGCACTTCAAAAAGAAGATAAATTATACATTGAAAATAAAGGAATACCATTAATTGATGTTATGGAGGCAAGAGTGAAAAGAAAGCTAGACACTAATTTAATATCTGAGAATCAATATTGGAGAACAGAAAGAACGCTAGATATTATTAGGAAAAGCTATCTTGCAAAAATGAACATTGATGATATTACAACAGATCAATTGCAAGAATATTTTAATGGATTGACTTCAAGATATAGTAATTCAAGCATTAAGAAGTTTCATGAGCAATTTAAACAGGCTTATGAATATGCTATGAGCAAAGGCTATATTTCTAAAAATCCATTAACTAATTTTATAAAGCCAAAAAGTAAAAAGGAAGATAAAATTGTAAGAGCATTAACAACAGAAGAACAACAAATATTCACCAACTTTTTAATAAATCAAAATATTAAAGATTATAGATATAAAAATGCATTTCTTATTCAGATGTATATGGGATTAAGAGTTGGGGAAGTAATGGCATTAAAACGAGGAGACATTGACCTAAAACATGGAATAATGAGAGTTGAAAGAACATTAACTAATGGTAAGAATGCAAAAGTGATGATGGGAAGTACAACTAAAACATATGCAGGAATAAGAGAACGTCCAATTCCAAAACTTATAATGCCATTTATAATAGAACAAATACAAGAAAGTAAAGATAATAAAGAAAGTTTATTATTTGTTAATAAAGAAGGTGACTATGTAGATTCTAGAGGAGTCAATTCAGTATTAAAGAGAACATTAAAAAGCTTAGGAATAGAAGGAATATCTACTCATAGCTTAAGACATACATATGGAACAAGAAATGTTGAGGCTGGGATGAGAGCGGTTGCACTTCAAAGACTTATGGGACACAAAGATATAAAAGTAACTTTAAATACTTATACATCTGTATTTAATAAGTTCAAAGAATCTGAGATGGAAAAAGTAAATGATTATTATATAGAAAACAAATTCTTTAATAATAAAGTCCTTTTAGATAATAATAAAAATGAAGAAGATGAATTAATGCATTAGTTTTTATTTTTCTATTTAAAATATGTGTTGAAACAAAACATCTTTTATGATTTAATTTATTCGTATATGAGTATTAATATGAATTTAAGGATGAATTTATATGACAAAAGGAATTATTTTAATTGCTATATTAATGACTTTAAATATTGTACTTTGTTTAATATGTAAAAATGAGAAGAATATTCCTAAAAGGACAAATTATGCATTTTATTCTTTTTTATTTGGGGCTTTGATAGGAATTCCTATTAATTATATTTCGAC
>CADBRE010000148.1 GCA_902797005.1 uncultured Erysipelotrichaceae bacterium
AATACTTACTTCAGTTGCTACTTTAGATTTAATTATAGTCGCAAGCATATAAACTCCTTGTTCTGTAAATACTCTGGGATTAGTTCTTGATTTGCTACTTATATTTGTGGTCGCAAAATGCGACCACAAATAGTTAACATCATCATCAGTTGTTATCCATGATATTCTTTCAGGAAATTTTTCTTTATTCCTATATACTGCTTCATTAATTCTTTTGGTCTCAACTTGATATAATTTAGCCAAATCGGAATCTAGCATCACCTCTACTCCTCTAATTTCATATACCAGGTTTTCAATTATTGTGTTTTTTTCTTTGACTATTTCATTCATATAATAACCTCCCTTATAGCAAGAAAAAAGGCATACTCCTCTTTTAGAAAAGTATACCCGCATCATGCATATTTCTATTTTGCCTCTAGAAATACACTCTATCGTCATAAATTGTCATATAAATATCAGGCAAACTATTTAATACATTTAAATTGTATCACTTAAATTATAAATGTACAATATAAAAGTTTTAACTCTTTTTATTCTTTCTCATATTGAGGTTGCCATAATGCATATCTATTTAAATCTTCTTCAGTTCCGTTATAGTATCTAACGCCTTTATTTAAACTAGATATTTCATCCATTTCTTCTTCTGTTAGCTCAAAATCTAGTATGTCAAAATTATCTTTTATATGGTCTGCGTTTTTAGAACCTGGTATTACAATGAATCCCATTTGCACGTGCCACCTCAATACTATTTGAGCATTACTCTTGTTATACTTATTTGCTAACTTTGTTATTACTGGTTCTTCTATTAAAGATTTATCTCCATGCCCTAATGGATACCAACACATTATTTTAATATTTTTAGAATCAGTTACTTTTCTTAATGCATCTTGTTGAAAATATGGATGACATTCAACTTGCATTACTTGTGGTTTTATTTCGCATATGTTCAGTATTTCATCTAAATATTTACCTTCAAAATTAGATAGCCCAATAGATTTAACTTTGCCTTCTTTATACGCTTTTTCTATCATTTTATATCCTGCAATATAATTACCACATGGTTGATGTAAAAATAATAAATCTATATAATCAAGTCCTAATCTTTCTAGTGTTTCATCTATAGCTTTATCATTTTCATATTCGCTAGGCCAAAGTTTAGTTGATACAAAAATATCTCTTCTATCTACACCTGATTCTTTTATTCCTTTTCCTACAGATCTTTCATTTACATAAGCATTAGCTGTGTCTATAAGTCTATATCCAATTTTTAAGGCTTCTCTAACACTGTTTCTTGCGTCATTAGGTGCAAGAGTAAATGTTCCTATTCCAATACTAGGCATTTCTACATCATTATTTAATTTTACATTAGTCATTTTTTACCTCATCAAGTTCATATGTACTTCTTTTTATATCAATATTAAATATTCTTTTTGATCCATCATTTGTTTCAATTATCATTTTTGTTTTACCTGCTTTTATAAATCTAGAATATACACAGTAGCTTTCAAATCCTTCGTCATACTTTATATTAAGAGTTCCATATTTATCGTCTTCTAAATATGCATTTGTGTCTTCAGTTATTGTGTATTCTTCTCCGCTGCACAATATTACTGTTTCATATGTAGGTCTATTCATAAATACTACTATAGTCATTACTATAATAGCAAGTGTGCTTATTACAGTTCCAACTATTCTTATCTTTTTGTTATTAAATATGTAAATTGGATAAATTATCATTGTCAATGCACAGAATAAGGTTATTAATAGATAGTAAGGATAAGAAAATATAAAATTTGATAGATAGTCTGCATAAGATTCTAGTACCATTAGTAATATTGGAAATAATATTAGGTATCCCCACCATTTATCTTTCTTCATATAGTATCCTATATATCCCATTGGAATGCATGCAATTGTCCAAAGTATCCAAAATCTATAGTAAGTTATAAATAAATGGCTATTAGTTATTGCATCTTGAACTAGATATACTAATGGCTGGCTTATTAAGAAAAATATAAAGCATTTAAGAGCACTATCTTTCGGCGATTTACTATTCATTATTATAAGTATTCCGAATAAAATCCATACTTCAAATGTTGTTGTAATTGTGTTAAATGAAGTGTAAGTTAGATTTGGTATTAGTGATATTATAGCTGTGTAGACTCCTGATAAAATTGCAAATAGTATTATTTTTGTCCAAGTTAAATTTATTCCGCCAAATAGTTTTTTCATAAAGTAAATCCTTTCTATACAGCTGTGTATCCACCATCTACTGGTAAGATAACTCCAGTTACATAACTTGCTTCTTCACTTGCTAAAAACACTGCTGCAGCATTAAGTTCTCCTTCTTTTCCGTATCTACCCATTGGAACATGGCTACTTGCAAACTCCTGGAACTTTGGTGTATCTAGTACAGCTGTTGTTAACTCAGTATAGAAGTATCCTGGACATATGCAGTTAACTGTTATTCCTTCTTTAGCTAGTTCTGCTGCTGCAGCTCTTGTGAAGTTTACTACTCCACCTTTACTTGAGTGGTAAGCAATTGTTGGTATTTCACTGTTTCCTACCATTCCATACATTGATGCAATGTTGATAACTCTTCCGTAAGCATGTTTTTTCATTATATTTGCAAAAGCTCTTGTCATTTTAAAAACGCTTGTTAGATCAGTACTTATTGTAAAATCCCATTCTTCGTCTTCCATTTCAAGAACACCTTTGTCTTTTGAAGAACCCGCACAGTTGACTAGGATATCTACTTTCCCAAATGCCTCTTCTGCCATTTTAGCTGCTGCATTTATCTCTTCTGTTGAAGTAACATCGCACTTAACAGCTAAAGCTTTTACTCCTAATTCTTCCACCCTACTTTTTAGTTCTTCAAGTCTTTCTATTCTTCTAGCAACTAGCACAACATCTGCACCCGCTTTAGCAAATCCTAAAGCCATTTGCTTACCTAATCCACTGCTAGCACCTGATATTACTGCTACTCTTCCTTTTAAATCAAACATAATTTACCTTCTTTCTATATTAATTATAATTCTATTTTATCAAATATACTATTCCTTTTGCAATTCTCTTTTCAACATCTGCAAAGTGGTTTCCTTCATTAACTTCATATTTACATTCCGCATTTGCTTTTAGTGTTTCATATATCTTCTCAGTATTTTCTTTTACTTTACTTAGTATTTCATTTTTAATTTTGTCTTCTTTGTCACCTAGTGATAGATAGACTTTATCAACATTTTTACTTATGTTATGGGTTAAAGTGTATTCTAAAAAGTTAGGATACCAAAACGACCCAGAAGCTGACATGCACCTTTTAAAAGTATTAGTGTTATATATAGAATAAAGAGCAAATAGACCACCTAAAGAATATCCAGCAATTACATAGTAAGATACTGTCTTTCCTATTTTACTTAGTTCTTCTTGTACTTTAGGGATTACTTTGTTTTCTAAAAACTTTAGATATTCTAGTGCTTTTCCTTTATAACCATTATCATATTTAAAAAGCCGTGGTAAAGCAAATGGACTCATTTCATTATCCCAGTCTATTCCTGAAATTGAAACTAATGCAAAGTTAGTTAATCCCATAGTTTTGCATTCGTTAAATACTTTTTCTCCTTCTTCTCTTTCAAAGGAATTTAGTAAAACTATAGGAACATCCTTGTCTTTTCCATAACTAAAAATATCTATTACTTTTCCATCAATATTAAACATTTACTTCACTTCCTAATTCTTTACATAGATTAATATATACTTTATTTGTAAGTGAGCAGTCATTTAGTGCACGATGCTTATCTCTTGCTGTTATTCCGAAGTAGTCAGTTAAGTCATCTAGTCTGTTATGAGAAAGATTTAGGACTCTTCTAGCTATTTTTAGTGTATCAACAAAATCATTTGTTAAGTATATATTTAAATATTTTTCGTAATTATCATATAGAAAATTAACATCAAAATTCACATTGTGTCCGACTATTATGTCACCTGCTAAAAACTCCTTAAACATTATAAGTGCATCTTCTATTTCTAAGCCTTCTTCTAGCATTTCATCAGTGATTCCAGTTAAGTTTTTTATGAAATAGCTAAGTGGTCTATGGGGATTAATAAGCACGCTAAAAGTATCTACTTCTTTTTTACCTCTAACTTTTATAGCTGATATTTCTATTATTTTAGATGTAAAACTATCTAAGCCAGTTGTTTCTATATCAAGAACAGTATAGTCTTCTAAATCTAAAACTAAGCTTTTTCCTTTATGTGTTCTATAATTCATTAATCCCCCCTTAAGAAAGTTTATAGCTAATGTGAGCTAAATTCATTATTTCTTCATCGGTTAATGTGTCATCTAGTATTATACTTACCCAGTTCTTCTTGTTCATATGATATGCTTCATATATGCCTTTTACTTCTAAATATTTATTTGTTTCATTTCCTAACTTAATACAAAGTATTTCTACTTCACCACTTGTTTTGTTAATAAGTTTACTTTTATCAACATTCATTATTATTCCAAACCACTTATTAGTTTCGTTATTTCTAAATACTCCATAACCAGGAAACTTGTCCCATAGAGATTCTACTTTAGAAGAGTATTTTTCACTTATTAATTTTGCTATTCTATTGGATTGGTCATAAATAAATGTCTTTTCTATAAAGCAGTTCTTTTTAATGTCTTTTAGGATGTTTATATACTCTTCCCTAATTATTTGAGAAAATCCATTTTCGTTTTCCATTCTAAAGTTCGTATATTCTTCATTGGTATCAGTGTCATACATTTTGCCTGATATTTTAGAGTTTTCATCTACAGTAATAGTTACACCGAACTCATTAACTTTTAAAGTTGCTTTGTAAACATAAGTATTTCCTTCTTTAATAAATCCATACTTTTCTAGTCTTTTAAAATCACATATACTTCTTTTAAATATTTCTTCTTCTATCATATATTATTTAACAAGACTAAATGTCATTGTTACGTCTCCTTTGCCTAGTATTTCTCTTAATTCGTTTTCATTAGCATTTGTGACTTTTCCAAGCAATGTAAAGTTCCAAGAGTTTTCACTGTAGTATAAAGTTATTTTATCACCTTGATATAGGATTAAGTCTCCAGCTTTAACATTTATTTGTTTATCGTTTTTAGGCAAAGAAAAGCCAAGTTCTCCAACCTTTTCAAAGTTACCATAGTCTTCTGCTTCAACCACTATATCACTTTCTTCTAGCTTTGAATATAAAGCTTCACTACTAGAATTATCTTCCAATTTAACATTTAAAGTTTTACCATTAACTAATATATTTATTTCTTTCATAGATTCATTATTTCCTTTCTGAGTGTTTATTTCTGTTTCTTTTGTTTTTGAACAAGCACATAATAAAATGCACATACCAATTATAAATATTTTTCTCATAACATCACCAATATCTATATATACTATAGCATATTATGATTAAAAAAGAAAAGGATATTTTTTAAAAAGGATCGTACATATATTCTTGTTTTATGTTAACTTTACCTTGCATAATGATAGTATTAATTTATGGAAAGTATAAGACTGTTAGGTGTCTTGCCAAATCATCAACTAGAAAAACAAAAAAATAAATCGATGAAGAGGTGATAATTATGAATAAAAAGGATTGTTTAATCACTTGTTTATTAATAATTATCTTTGTGCTTCTTAGTATAATACTTAAATTATTGTAGACAAAAAGAACACCTAACCAGATGACTTTGCATCATAGATAAAGGTGTTCTATCCAATTTAGATTTGGAAGACACTAACGCCGAAAAGTTTTATGTTCTTCCCTTTTTTATTTTATGCAATTATCTCTTTGCATATACATAATATCACATTATCTCGTTTTAATCAAGGGCAGTACAATTTGATTTTTTGACTAATACAATTCATATTGCATTATTACTGAGCAAGAATCATCGTAAGTGTAGCATGGATAAATGTATTGTTCTTCTTTTGTTTTGTCTATTTCATATAAAACATCAGATTTTATTTTCAATAATTTTATTAATTATAATGTTTTAGTTAGTTTTTTTACATGACCATTTTCAATATCTAATTCCATGTCCGCATTTAGAATACTATTATATTTTCTATTATGTGAAATACTAATAATTGTTCCTTTAAAACTATTAATCAATTCATAGATAAGTTCCAAAGCATCTTTATCT
>CADBRE010000149.1 GCA_902797005.1 uncultured Erysipelotrichaceae bacterium
AATGGGTGGATCTCAAAGAGAAGAATCCTATGAAAAGTTAACTAACAGAATGAAAGAATTAGGAATGAAAGAAGAAGATATGTACTGGTATCTTGACCTAAGAAGATTTGGAGGATGCGTTCACTCTGGGTTTGGAATGGGATTTGAAAGATTATTAATTTATCTAACAGGTGTAGAGAACATAAGAGATGTTATACCTTATCCTAGAACACCAAAATCTTGTGAATTTTAGAAAGTTGTGTTATTAAACACACTTTTTTTTGATGCAAAATTAGCACTTAGCTCTTGACTTTGCTAAAAATGGGTATTATAATACTATTAGCACTTAGAAAAAAGAAGTGCTAAAATGGAAGGAGTATGAATATGATAAGTACTAGACAAAAAGATGTCTTAAAGGCCATTGTTGAAGAATACATAAAATCAGCAAGACCAGTAGGATCTAAACAGTTGTCTAAAAAGTTCAAAGTATCTTCTGCAACACTTAGAAATGACATGATGGCTTTGGAAGAGGAAGGATACTTAGAAAAACAGCATATTTCTTCAGGGCGTATTCCATCAGAAGAAGGATACCGTTACTATGTGGACTCTTTAATGGAACCAAAAAAGATAAGTGGAGAAGATATGCTAAAACTTCAAACTATTTTCTCTAATAATGAGCTTGATCTAAATGGAGCCATAGAAAAGTCTTTGGAGATAATTAGTGATATTACTAATTACACATCAGTAGTTTTAGGAAGGGCATCAAAAGATAACAATCTTGAAAAGGTTGAAGTTATTCCTTTAAGTGGTAATCAAATCGTGGCTATTGTCATAACTGATAAAGGTCATGTTGAGAACAAACAAATAACTTTACCTGAAAGTGTAGAAGCTAAAGAAGTAAGCAAAACTAGTGAACTACTAAATAGAATGCTTAAAGGTACACCAATTGATGAAGTTGGAAGTAAACTTGAGTTTGAAATAAAACCAATAATTGGAAACTATGTTAAGAATTATGAAGTTTTATATAATGCATTCTATGAAGCACTAAGTAACTTTACAGCTGATACTGGTGTTCATTTCTCAGGGAAAACCAACATATTAAACATGCCGGAATTTTCTGCGGTCGATGATGTTAAAAACATCATAAGTAAATTTGAAAGCAAAGATATAGTGAGTAAAATTGAAGAGACTTCAGGTGAGGTTAAAGTATATATTGGTAGTGATAATGAACTAGATGATAATGTAACAGTAATTAAAACTAAATATAAAACTAAAGACAAAGAGGGAACACTTGCAGTAATCGGACCTAAAAGAATGGATTACGAAAGAGTACTTAACTTACTTGAGTACATCAAAAGCGAAATAGAGAAGAAAGGAAGTAACTAATGGAAGAAGAAAAGGAAGTAGAAGTACTAGATTCTTTAGATAGAGAAAAAGAATCAAAACATAAAAAGAAAAATAAAAAAGATAACTTGCTTAATGAAAAAATTGAACTTCTAGAAAATAGAGTTAAAGAACTTGACGATAAAAATAAACGTCTTCAAGCTGAGTTCATAAATTATCAAAATAGGAAAGAAGCTGAAATGCAAAAGATATATCAGTATGATGGTGAAACAATACTTAAAGAAATATTACCTACAATAGATAATTTTGAAAGAGCTATAAAACTTGATGACAGAGATTTATCAGATGAAGTTAGTAATTTCTTAAGTGGATTTAAAATGATATATACTTCACTTTTAAGTACACTTGAAAAACTAGGAGTTAAAGAAATGGATATAGCTGGTAAGGAGTTTGACCCAACTACTAGCCAGGCAGTGTTAGTTGAAGAAGATGCTTCTAAACCTGCAGGAGTAGTGCTTGAAGTACTTCAAAAAGGTTATATGTACAAAGACAAAATATTAAGACAAGCTATGGTAAAAGTTAATAAATAAAAGGAGAGATAAAATATGAGTAAAATAATAGGTATAGACCTAGGAACAACAAACAGCTGTGTTGCTGTACTAGAAGGTGGTAAAGCTAATGTTATCACAAATGCAGAAGGAGAAAGAACAACTCCAAGCGTAGTTTCTTACAAAAATGGAGAAATTAAAGTAGGAACTGTTGCTAAAAACGAAGCAATTACATCAAGTGATGTAGTTAGAAGTAATAAAAGATATATAGGTACTGATCATAAGTTCCATGTAAATGGTAAGGATGTAACTTCAGTAGAAGTAAGTGCACAGATACTTATGAAACTTAAGAAAGATGCAGAAAGCTATTTAGGAGATAAAGTAACTCATGCAGTTATAACTGTACCAGCTTACTTTAATGACGCACAAAGACAAGCAACTAAAGATGCTGGTAAAGTTGCAGGACTAGAAGTAGATAGAATAATAAATGAACCTACTGCAGCTGCAATCGCTTATGGTATTGATAAACAAGATAAAAACCAAAAGATTTTAGTATATGACCTAGGTGGAGGAACATTCGATGTTTCAGTTCTAGAAATAGGTGACGGTGTATACGAAGTACTAGCAACAGCAGGTAACAATAAACTTGGAGGAGACGACTTCGACCAAAGAATTATAGACTACTTAGTAGATAACTTTAAAAAGGCAAATGATATTGACTTATCACAAGATAAAATGGCAATGCAAAGACTTAAAGATGCTGCAGAAAAAGCTAAGAAAGATTTATCAAGTGCAGTAACTACTAATATAAGTCTACCATTCGTATCACAAGGAGCAAATGGACCACTTCACTTAGATGAAACATTGTCTAGAGCTAAATTTGAAGAATTAATTTCAGATTTAGTAGAGTCAACTAGAGTTCAAGTTAGAGATGCTTTAAAAGAAGCAGGACTTACATCTAATGATTTAGATAAAGTATTATTAGTTGGTGGATCAACTCGTATACCATGTGTACAAGAATTAGTTAGAAAAGAAACTGGTAAAGAACCATCTAAAGAAGTTAACCCTGATGAAGTAGTTGCTATGGGTGCTGCTATTCAAGGTGGAGTATTAACTGGTGAAGTAGATGACTTAGTATTACTTGACGTTACACCTTTATCACTTGGTATTGAAACTATGGGTAATGTTATGACAGTATTAATTCCAAGAAATACTACAATCCCTACAACTAAATCACAAGTATTTTCAACTGCTGCAGATAATCAACCAGCTGTAGACATTCACATTCTTCAAGGTGAAAGACCAATGGCTTCAGACAACAAGACACTTGGAAGATTCCAACTTACAGATATACCACCAGCACCAAGAGGAGTACCTCAAATTGAAGTATCATTTGATATTGATGCAAACGGTATAGTTAATGTTAAAGCTAAAGATTGAGGAACAAATAAAGAACAAAAGATAACTATAACTTCTTCAACTAACTTATCTGATGAAGAAATAGACAAGATGATGAAAGAAGCAGAAGCTAATAAAGAAGCTGATGC
>CADBRE010000150.1 GCA_902797005.1 uncultured Erysipelotrichaceae bacterium
ATTAACTATAAAGCATTTGCGCAGGAAGTATTAGAACTACTGCTTTCATTTATAGCTTCAATTCTAATAATACCTATAACAGCTTATGTAAGTTCAAAACTACTAAGAAAGAAATTTTAAATGTAGAAAAAGGTGATACATGTGAAAGATGAAGAAATAATAAAAGAATTATATAAAAAACTATGTAAGGCAAGTATAGATAAAGATTTAAAAACTATAGATGAAATATTATCAGAAGATTATGTGTTAATCCATATGACTGGAATGCACCAAAGCAAAGAAGAATATATGCTATCGGTTAAAGAAGGAGAACTCAAATACTTTGAATCGGTTCATGATAGCATAGAGGTAAATATAAATAATGATAAAGCTTCTTTAATAGGAAAAACTAAAACACTTGCTTCACCTTCTAAAATGAGTGCATCATGGTGGAGATTAAAACAAGATATGACATTAGAAAAAAGAAATGATAAATGGGTAATAGTTAAGACAGTAGCTTCTATGTACTAACTCTACTGAAAGATTTTTCAAGTTTTGGTAAAATCTTTCACTACAACTGAAAGATTTTCTTGATTTTAACAAAATCTTTCAGTATAATTATATTAGGAGCTGATTTATAATGATAAAAAGAGAAAAGTATTTAAATGAGATAAGAGAGTTTTATGATTCTGATTTAATTAAAATAATAACAGGTATTAGAAGATGTGGCAAATCAGTAATTTTAGAGCAAATAATAAATGAAATAAAAGAAAAAAGTGATAACGTCATTTATCTAAACTTTGAAGATAAGAGAATTATAAATACTATTTATAATTCTGATTTACTAATTGATTATGTTGATACTCACAAAAAAGAAGGTAAGTGTTACATATTTTTAGATGAAGTGCAATTAATAGATGATTGGTCAGAAGCTTGTAAAACATTAAGACTTCATAATAATTCTGTTTTCATAACGGGATCCAATTCTAAATTATTATCTAAAGAATTTACTAAAGAATTAAGTGGAAGATATGTATCCTTTAAAATAAGACCTTTTGTTTACAAAGAAATAGTAGATTATTCAAAAGAATTAAGCGTTACTCCTTCAGTAATAGATTACTTAGTTTGGGGTGGATTTCCAAAAAGATTAGAATATACTTCAGATACAGCTAGAACAACATATTTAAATGATTTAGATGACACAATCGTAATAAATGATTTAATAAATAGATATAAAATAAAAAAAGTATCATTGTTTAAGAATTTAGTCAATTTCGTCTTGCAATCAAATTCAAGAATATTGTCAGCAAAAGCAATTCATGATTTTATTAATAACAATTATGAAAAATGTTCAATAAATACCTTAATCAACTATCTAGACTATCTAGAAGAAGCATATGTCATAGAAAAAATAAAACCTTATTCTACTAAAAAAAAGAGTGAACTAAAATACTACTACAAAGTTTATAATGAAGATGTTGCCTTTAATTCTATAAGATGCATTGATAACAGATATGACTTAACTCACAATTTAGAAAACATTGTATATAATGAACTTTCTTATATGGGATATAATTTAAATGTATACAATAATGGCAATTATGAAATAGATTTCATCGCATCAAAGGGTGGAAAAAAGTATTATGTTCAAGTGGCTTATAGTATTGAAAACGAGAAAACTTATGAAAGAGAGTTCAGACCATTTAATGATTTAGATAACAGCATAGAAAAAATTATAATCACTAATGATGAGCTTGATTACTCAACAAGTACGGTAAGACATATTAAACTAAAAGACTTCCTTTTAATGGAATCTTTAGATAAATAGAAGGAGGTGTGAAATGAAAATTAAAGAAAAAGAAAATTGGTTAAAGCTATATGATATAGCAGAAAAAATAGGAAAGGAAAAACCTTGGGAAAAACTATGGGACACAGATCTATTTGCATATACGGAAGATGAAAACCCTGAAAATGCACTATATTATTGCACGATGGGAAAAGGTGGAATGCACAAAGCAGTTGCGGTGTATCAAGGCAGACAAATAGAAGGATACTTACAAACTCTAGAAGATGCTGTAGACGGTCCAATGGCAATCAACTATCTAGAATGCATAAAGGTTTGTTATTTGCCTAAAAGAGAAACTATAGATGAAAATATAAAAATTATAAAAGAACTTGGACTAGACTTCAAAAAAGATTGGATTTCATTTGAAAAATATGAAAGAGGTTATGAATATAGCACACTTAATGAAAATGATGTATTATTTATGACAAAAGCGTTAACTGACTATTATGAAATGTATCAAAAATATAGTGATGGCTCTTTGAAACCAAACTTTCCTGAAAGTTTAGTAATAAGAAGAGACTATAATACTAAGAATATGACTATCAAAGATTATATCGGTATAGCTCCCCTTCCTACAAAGGGAAAGTACGAAACTATAGAAATAGATAAAAAATTAGGTATGGATTTAATATCTTCTGAAAGCTTACCTATAGATTTAGAATTAGAAATGCTTAACTATTTACCTGTAAGAATAGAATCTAACAAAGGTAAAGATGGAAGATATAGGTATCCGCTATTATTCATAATTGCTGATAGAAAAAGTCAGTATATATTTGAAATGTATATGGGCTCTGATAAAACAAAAAAAGAATATGAAAAATACATTTATGAATGTATGGATAAACTTACTGATTTTATACTAAATCAAGGTAGACCAAGAAAGATATATGTTAGAGATGAAAGAACAAAAATCGCTCTTACAGATTTAGCAAACAAAGCAGGTATAGATTTAGTAGTAAAATCTAACCTTCCAGCAATAGACTTTATAATAAGTACATTCTTAAATGGCGGCTTCGAGGAGTAATATGGATTTTATTGATGAAATATATGAAATAAACACAGTTAGCAAAATGAAAATATATATAGATACCATAGATATAGAGTTTGATTTATTAACAACTATTGATGAAAAGAAAAAGTATATCAAAGAACTAAAAGAAACATGCTTCAATGTGTTAGCATATATTATGATGGATATGGATTTGACTCTTGCAAATGGTAATATAGTAACTAATGAATACAATATCATTAAAAATAAAAATGCTTTCCAATGCTTTCTAGCAAATTACCTATTAAATATTGAAACTATAGATGACTTTAATGTAATTATTGGCTTTTTAAAAGAAAAACTATCTAATTTTAAAACTAAAAATAAAACATCTAGAATTACTGAAGAAGAAATAGAATTATGCTTTAAATTAATTATAAATAAGTTTCCTGAGTTTGAAAGTATTTTAAATAAAATAGGAATTAATATTTTGCTATTTAATGCTTCACACAAATTATATAATTCAGAGTGCACGCATTCGGTAGACTTTAATAGTTTCCAAATTGAAAGCTACTATTTAAAAAATAATGATGAATACAAAAATAAAGGGGTAAATCCAATATATGTATTCCTTCATGAAGTCGGGCATATAGTTTGCTGGTTAAGAACTAGACAAAAAGATACTTTTCCTGAAAGTTTTATTAAAGAAGCTATTATGTATTCTGGACTTACAAGTGATAACAAAGATGCATACGAAGTATATGCTGATAGCTTTTCAATAGCGGTTCTTCATGACAGTAAATTTAGTCAATATAACCCTTTTCAGAAGTACTATAATGCACATGACAATGAACTTTTAGAAAAGTATTTTAGAAAAGAAATAAAAGAAATAAATAACAAATTACCTGTTAATAATATAAAAACGTTCTAATGTCTAGAGCGTTTTTTCTTTAAGATTTCCATTTTCATCTCTATCTTGAAATAACTGAGTAATATCGATTTCTAGTGCCTTAGATATTCTATACAAAACCGCTAAACTAAAAGACTGCTGCACCTTAGCTGATTCAATATTACTTATTAAACTATGAGATAAGTCACACATTTCAGCAAGTTGCTCTTGTGTTACTTTTCCATACTTATTATTTTTACAGTTATTATGAAGTCTATAATATTTAATATTTCTACTTACTATCTCATAAATATATCTATCATCTTCTTCACTAAAACTCATAAAATCACCACCATACATATATATTTTGCCATTATTAGTAAAAATTGTTGATATATAAACAATAGATAAAAGTTCTATAAATAGTGGCAATTTTAAAAAAAGTA
>CADBRE010000151.1 GCA_902797005.1 uncultured Erysipelotrichaceae bacterium
GAGAACCACAAAATACAAAGAGAATGCTTTGAAACAGGAAAAACATATGTTAATAAAGAAAAGATAAAAGCAGGATTAGAAAGCTTAAAATATCCAATATATCATTTAGACTTTGAAACTCTTCCTTGCCCAGTGCCTAGATTTAGAGGAGAACATCCATATTATCAAAGTCCATTTGAGTTTTCTCTTCACATTGAAAAAGAGCCTGGTGTATGTGATAAAGAAAAGGATAACTATGTATTTTTAGCTAAAACATTAGATGATGAACGAGCAGATTTAGTAAGAGAATTAGTAAGCCATATTCCTATTAAAGAAACAGGCGGATGCATGCTTGCTCAAAATGTTAACTTTGAAAAAGGAAGACTTTATGAATTATCTAAAATGTTCCCTGAATACAAAGAAGAATTACTAGCAATTAGAGAAGCGGGAAGAGATTTATTAGAGATAATACAAAACAATTCTAAACTTTATGAATCACTTGGATTTGACGAATATAATTCTAGTACGATTAACTATTATAACAATAATCAAAGTGGTAGCTATTCAATAAAAAAGACATTACCATTATTTACTGATTTAACTTATAAAACACTGGAAGTACAAAACGGAACAGAAGCACTAGTTCAGTATGCAAATTATGACAAAATGACAGATGAAGAAAGAGAAAGAAAACAAAGTGCCTTAGTAGTGTATTGCCAGCAAGATACATGGGCTATGGTTGAGATATTTAGAGGGCTTAGAAAGCTTGTGCAATAATGAAAAGCTATTGACTGGGGAGGGTAAAAAATGATACAATGTGACTATAGAGAAGGAGAAAAGATGTAAATGAAAAAAGGACAATTTGCGTGCTTAATAGCAGTAATAGTATTAGGTTTAGGTGGGATATTTGGTTATGTAAAATATAGACTTGATAAACAGGAAGTTAGTAACAATAAAACTGAAGAAAAAGAGAATGTGGCTACAATTATATCTATCTATCAAGATGATAATGAAGGTGGATTGTTTGGAATAGATTCTCAAGGAAAAGAGATACTATTAGTTAGTAAAGATTTGTATAAACACAATTATACTGATTATGCTACAACAGATGATACTTTGTATTATATAGATAAAGAATATTATATTCATAAAGTTTCACTCAAATCTAGAATTGACGACAAACTATCTATAAAAATTAATGAAAATTATTGGAATTATGTTGCTGATGGGGACTATTTAATATCTAGTGATGCTAAAGATGAAGATCAATTATATAACCTTAAAACAGGGACTATAGAAAAATTACCGCTTGTGTCAAATGGCTTACGTTATTTTATTCATGGAAATTATTATTATTCAGATAATGATAGCAAAGCACTTAATTACTACAACGTTAATAATAAAAAGATAAATACAATAAATGAAAACTCTCATATTATTTATGCTGAAGGCGATTATATTATATATGCTAGAGGAAATCATATAGAATATGATGAGAATAACGATGGTGTTTTTGTACTTGATACTAAAACAAATTCTTTTACATCAATTAAGGGCATTAATTACGAAAATGATATTAGATCTGGAAGCCATATAACCGAATTTGATATAATCGGAGATGATGTTTATTATTTCAAACACAATGGAAACACTTTAAACAAATATTCCGTAAATGGTCAATTTTCTGAAGTTCTTAGTTTAAAAGAAGCTGATAAATATAAAACTGTATATTATTCTCTAGTTCAAAAACACTTAGCTAATACTATTACAATAGAAACTGATTTGCATGAATGTTTAGTAACAATGAATGATTATTGTGATCCTTCGGTAAAAAAATATTACTATTATAATGCAATTAATAATTCGCTAAGCACTAGTGAGATTAATTGTCCTAATTGCAAATAGGAACTTATACATTTAAACGTACTTTTAAAAAGATGAATAACGGTGAGTATTATTGGTACTCAACTGAAGTTACGAAATAAGGCTAATTAGCCTTTTTCTTTTCTTAAGAATAACATTTGTGCTAAAAAGGTAGGATTTAGTAAATAATGAGCACAAATTGTAAAATTATTGTCAAAAAATGTAAAACCACTTGTTCATAACAAAGTATAGTGATACACTAGTAATGTAAGGAGAGTGAAATAAATGATATATCCATCAATTGATAAGTTATTAACTATAGTAGATTCTAAATACACGCTTGTACACATGGTAGCTCAGAGAAGTAGAGAAATGATGAATACAAATCACTACCAAATGAAATTAAATGAATATGTAGCAAGTAAAGAAATAGGAAGAAGTTTAGAAGAAATAGAAAAGGGATTAGTTACTATTAAAAAGTAATCTTTTTTTACATATGAAGATAATTAAATATAAAAAGATGAGCAAAGGTAGATATAAAATAACCTTTGACACTAGTGATGTAATACTTTATGAAGATGTAATAATTAAAAATAACTTACTCCTATTAAAAGATATAGATTTAGAAACTCTTGAAAAAGTGTTAAAAGAAAATAGAGAATATGAAGCTTATGATTTAAGCTTGTCTTATATTGAAATTAAACTTAGAACTGAAAAAGAGATAAGAGATTATTTAGAAAAGAAAGGCTTTGATTCGTTTTTAATTGATGAAACTATTAACAAATTAAGAAAAGACAATTTAATAAATGAAAAGCTTTATACAGAAGCATTTGTTAATGATAAAGTTAACTTAACTACATGGGGACCATTTAAAATTAAACGAGCTTTACTTGACTTAGGTATTGGTGATGAAATAGTAGATGATTATTTATATAAAATAAACACTAATATATTTAAAGATAAGCTAAACAAAATTGTTAATAAGAAGATGATATCAATGAAAAACAAATCATTATATATGATAAAGAACAAACTTAATAATGACTTGTTTGATCTTGGTTACGATAAAGATATGATAAGCGAGATTCTATCTAAACTAGAAAAAGATGATAGTGAGTCTCTGAAGAAAGAAGCTTCAAAAGCTTATGACAAATACTCTAAAAAATATAGTGGTAAAGAACTTGAAATGAAAATAAAATCACATTTATATGCTAAAGGATTTAAAGTTGATACACTAGATTTTATGGAATAATAAAACACTTGAGATTATTAATCCCAGGTGTTTTTGTTTTTGTTATTCAGTATAAAGTTTGTTGTAACCTTCAGATAGGTTA
>CADBRE010000152.1 GCA_902797005.1 uncultured Erysipelotrichaceae bacterium
CATATTATATGTAGACGGATATTCATCAGTTGTTCTTTTAGATATAAGTGTTTAAAATAGAATCTTGTATCGCACCAGATTGTTAAATATGTTATAATATATTAGCGAGGTGCCTATGAAAGATTTGATAAATGCCTTTATTGAACAATTACTTTTTAATCCGTTCATAATTATGGTATACATATTTATTATTATATACTTGCTAAATGACAGTTACATAATAGGACGGTTTGGAGAACATTGGACAAAAAAAGAGCTTACGAAATTGCCAAAAAGCAAATACACTGTTCTAAACAATATTATTATTCATTCAAACAACGCATATCATCAAATAGATCACATAGTGGTGTCAGGATATGGAATATTTTGTATTGAAACTAAACAATATAATGGCTATATCACTGGAAATAAATATGATAAATATTGGATAAGACATTTTGGAAAAGAAATCATAAGGTATATGAATCCAATAAGACAAAACTATGGACATGTTAAATCACTTTCTGATGTACTTGATATTGAGGAAACAAAAATATTTAATATTGTATGCATTCCAAGTAGAGCTAATTTGAATATTAAACATAATGGCGAACTAACAAGAAACTACACTATTGTAAATAAAATATTATCATATAGAGACATTATAATAGATAATCCCGATGAAATAGTCAAGAAGTTAAAAGCACTAAAAAATACTAATAAAAAGAAAAAACAAGAACACATCAATTATATAAAAAAGAAAATAATTAACAAAGATTCAAACACAAATATATGCCCAAAATGTGGCAGTGGCTTAAAGAAAAAAAGTGGACCTTACGGAGCTTTTATTGGATGCACAAACTATCCTAGGTGTAAATACACTGAGAAGATATAATGCTTTAATTGAGACTTTAAAAGAATGAAGCAATCTTGACTTTACAACAGAAAAAATCTATAATTAAGTTGTCATTTAAAAGGAGGAAAGATACAATGAAAGACTATTCATTAGATTTAGATGATTCAAAGAGGTTTATTTTATCTTATAAAGTAGAAAATGGAAAAATTATCACAAAACTAGCAAGTGGGGAATTGCTCTCAGTTCAATATTCAAAGAAGAAAGAAAATAGAATAATAACTAGAATGGAAAATCAGGCAAAGTCTGCGCAGCTAAAACCAATGAGAATGTCAGAAAAAATATTGACTATATTTCATTCAATGGTTTTACCAATAGCAATTGTGAATTTTGTAAGCAATTCCGTGTGGCTTAATGGTCTTATTCTTTTCGTTGTTGCCGAAAATGCAATATTCCATCAAATAAAAGCGATAAATCACGCTATAAAGAGAAGATATTTAAAAAAGCTAAATTATTTCTTAGAACATAAAGAAGAAATAAACCAAACCATTGAACTAAGTGAAAGCAAAAGACCAGGCGTTAGTAAAAAGGACGGTAAACAAGTTGACTTACAAAAAAGTGAAAACAAGCAACCATTAAATATTAATAACATTGATAATTATTCATTAAGAGATTTAAAAAAGCTAAGGGAAGGTATTGAGAGATTATCATTACATGGATTTAATGAAGAAGTGCCGAAGCTAGAAAATCCTACAGAAGAAAGCGGGCAAGCGTTAAAAAGAATAATAGACTATAGAATCAGATAGCCCATATAAGTAGTATTCATATGCTACTTTTTTGTTTTGCCATTAAAAAAACTATATTAAATAGACTGTATTTTAATTCCCGCTTGACATTTCACTATTTTGTGGTAAAATAAAGTACAAATTGAAGGGGGATTCAATATGGAAAGCAATCAATACGCTATGATGAATGATAAAGTGGTAGAGTATTTCCCATTAGAAGAATATATAAACAGGATAAAACTACTTCCACGCGTTTTAGAGCATCTTGATGACACTAACAATGCATTTAAAGATTATATAAATAAAATTGGAGCATATGATGAAAAATATATAATAGATTATTGGGTATATTTGTTATATGAAGAACTAAGATTCAACCAACAAATTGAACATCCAGTAGACTATTCGCAAATTGATTTACAAAACGATGAAGTGTTTTTTGATACATTAAGTATATCTAACAGGAGAATACACAATCTACATAATTTTGCTGTTAAAAATGAATATGATCCTACTTTTGAGTATAGAAAAAGTGAAGTGCAAGTAAGCAGATTAGTTGAAGGTAAAGAGCAAATAATCTATAGAGGCGCTCAAGCTGCAGATTTAGAAAAATTCATGAATGACTTTATTAAAATATACAAAAGAAATGATGTATCCTTATTAATGTCAAATCCATTTTTAAAAAGTGCATTGATACATTTGCTATTTTTAAGAATACACCCATACGCAGACGGAAACGGAAGAACCGCAAGACTTCTTCATAACTCCAAGTTTACTGCTAGCATTAACAGCATATATGGAACTAAATTAAGAATTAGTCCTCTTAATTTATCTGGTAGCATATTACTAAATAAAATATCATACATAAAAGCAGTAGATAATATATATTTTGATTTGGAGCACGATACCAACGAAGCAATTAATAACTGGTTTGATTTTATATTAAACATGGCAGATGAGCAAATCTACTATTCATCCAGTAAGCTAGATTATATTGATTCTTCATTCTTAAAAGCAGACGCTGATGAAGATCATGTAATAGACATGAATAGAAAAATGAAAGTTAGATCACTAACAAACAAAAATAGGTAATCCGATAAGGACTACCTATTTTATATTACTAAAGACTTTACTTTTTTCTCGCTTGCCAAATATCTTTCGGCATTTTCTTCAATTGCACCTTTGTTATCTTCCCAAGCTCCATAAAAGAGTACAACTTCTTCAAATGGCTTTGTTAATAAAGATAAATAGAATTGTGCCCTTATGATGTTAGATTTAAGCATAAAATCATGCTCTTCATTATCTATATCTTTATAAGGTAGAGAACCTCTTCTAGATAAGATACCCATCATTAAGTTTTCATTTGATGTATTCTTATCTTCTTTTCTTAAACTTTTAAATTCATCAATAATTGATTGTATTTCTTTACTCATAAATCCTCCTTTTATGTGTGCGTACTTTATTTTACAACATTTTATGAAAAAATCAAGAAAATATTCATCATTAATACTATTTTTTGCACATAAACTTTATTGGAGGGAAAAAGATGGATTATGATTACAAATATGGAAATACTTATTATAAGTATAATTTAAAAGACAAATTAGGAGTTAAAAGCACTGTTTATAACATTTTAGCACCTGAACAAAGTCAACCCAATCAACCTGGTTTTGAATATATTATGAAACCACTTCCAATATTTGATA
>CADBRE010000153.1 GCA_902797005.1 uncultured Erysipelotrichaceae bacterium
AGAAAGGAGAATGTAATGGAACATTATTTTACAAATAACGAAAACTTAAAGAGTGAGTTTAGAAATATAGTTTATAAATACAAAACTTATGAGTTTAATTTTCTTTCTGATAATGGAGTTTTTTCAAAAGATAGAATTGACTATGGTTCTAAAGCACTTCTTGAAACTTATCTTGAGCTAGAAGGAGAAGAGAAAGAAGTATTAGATTTAGGATGCGGATATGGGCTTCTTGGAATTGTAATATCTAAAGTAAAGAACAGTAAGGTTTTAATGGCTGATATTAATAAGCGAGCTGTTCACCTAACTAATAAGAACATAGAAAGCTTAAAAGCTGATGCTTGTGCTATAGTTTCTGATGCTTATGAAAATGTAGAAGGAAAGTTTGACAGCATAATAACAAATCCACCTATAAGGGCAGGCAAGGATAAAGTTTTAGAAATACTTATGAATGCTAAAGATTATTTAAAAGAAGAAGGAACATTATATTACGTTATTAGAAAAGATCAAGGAGCTAAGAGCATAACTAAAACATTAGAAGAAGTATATAATGTAGAACTAATAAAGAAAGATAAAGGTTTTTACATATATAAAGCTAATAAAAGATAGTATTTTTAATAAAAAAATGTAAAAAATACAAAAAATGACAAAGTTTTAATTGACTTGTAGACAAAAATAAAGTAAAATTATAAATTGCGATACATGTATATTTTTAACTAATACTCATGTTGAATCTAAAGGATTGGGGTGAAGAGATGTCTTACAAAGTAGAAAAATTTGGAGACCATAGAGAAAGAAGAAATTTCTCACAATTAAAAAACAAATTTGAACTTAACAACCTACTAGAAGTTCAAAAAGATTCATTTCAGAAGTTCTTGGATGAAGGCATAAAAGAGGTATTCGACGATATTTTTCCAGTGGAGTCTTTCAGTGGAAGTCTTTCACTTGAGCTTGGAGAATACACTCTAGAAAAGCCAAGATATTCAGTAATTGAATCAAAAGAAAGAAGAGTTACTTATGCTGCACCTTTGAAAGTCAAAGCTAGACTTTTCATCAATGAAACAGGTGAAGTTAAGGAACAAGAGGTGTTTTTAGGTGATATACCTCTTATGACTGATAATGCATCATTCATAGTAAATGGTGTAGAAAGAGTTATTAACTGTCAATTAGTTAGATCACCATCTGTTTATTTTAAACGTGAAATAGACAAAAATGGTAGAAATATCATAACTAATGAAGTTATACCTACTAAAGGTACATGGCTAGAATATGAAATGGATGCTAGAAATGTCTTCTATGTAAGAATAGATAGAACAAGAAAAGTTCCTATTACAACATTCTTAAGAGCATTAGGTTTATCTAGTGATGACGATATCCTAAAAGTATTTGGAGAAGATGAATATTTAATCAATACTATTGAAAAAGATAGTACTAAGAATACTGATGAAGCATTAATAGAAATCTATGAAAAATTAAGACCAGGTGAACCTGCAACACTAGATTCTTCTAAGAACCAGTTGATTACTAGATTCTTTGATAAGTTTAGATATGATTTAGCTAAAGTTGGTAGATATAAGTTTAACAGAAAGTTAAATGTTACTGATAGACTACTTAATAATAGAATAGCTGAAGATATTAAAGTTGATGGCAAAGTAGTAGTTGCTAAAGATACATTAATTACTAAAGAATTATTAGAAGAAATCAAGCCAATATTTGAAAATGGATATGGTGTTAAAGAAGTTAAAATAAACGAAGAATTAGATGAATACAATAAGATTCAAGAAGTTTTAGTTTATGCTAATGACGGAAGTAATAAAGTATTAAAAGTTATAGGTAATGACCAATCTATAGATACTAAACGTTTAACTATAAGTGATATCTATGCATCTGTATCTTACTTCTTAAACTTACATTATGGAGTAGGACAAACTGATGAAATAGACCACTTAGCAAATAGACGTGTTAGACAAGGTGGAGAATTAATTCAAAACCAATTTAGAGTTGGTGTAACTCGTATGGAAAGAGTTATAAGAGAAAGAATGACAACTCAAGACATAGATACAGTTACTCCTAAGACACTTATTAATATTAGACCAGTAACTGCAGCATTAAAAGAGTTCTTTGGTTCATCACAATTATCTAAGTTTATGGATCAAATCAACCCCCTTGCTGAGTTATATGATAAACGTAAACTATCTGCTTTAGGGCCTGGTGGACTATCAAGAGACCGTGCAGGTATGGAAGTTCGTGACGTTAACTCATCTCACTATGGTAGAATATGTCCAGTAGAAACACCAGAAGGACAAAACATTGGACTTATTACATCACTAGCAGGATATGCTAAACTTGATGAATATGGATTTATAATGACTCCATATAGAAAAGTAGTTGATGGAAAGTTAACAGATGAAATAGTTTATATGACAGCTGACGAAGAAGAAAATTACTATATTTGTCCAGCTACAATTAAAGTTAATGCAAAAAATGAGATAGAAGATGCTGAAGTACCAGTTAGATTTAATAGAGATAACATGGTAGTATCTAAAGATAAAGTTGATTACAGCGATGTATCACCAGCTCAAATAGTATCAATTACAACAAGTATGATACCATTTTTGGAACACGACGATGCTAACCGTGCACTTATGGGCGCAAACATGCAAAGACAGGCAGTACCACTTCTTAAGACTGAAGCTCCAATCGTTGCAACTGGTGTTGAATACTATGCTGCTAAAGATAGTGGTGCCGTAGTAAAATCTAAAATAGATGGTGTTGTAGATTATGTTGATGCTAAGAGAATAGTAGTTAAGAACTCTAAAGAAACTGAAGAATATCCACTTATGAGTTATGAAAGAAGTAATGCTGAAACTTGCTATACTCAAAAACCTATCGTAAGAAAAGGTGATGAAGTAAAAGTTGGTTCAATAATAGCAGATGGACCATCAACAAATGGTGGAGAAATATCTTTAGGTAAGAACTTAACTGTAGCATTCATGACATATAATGGTTATAACTATGAAGACGCTGTTATATTAAATGAAAGATTAGTTAAAAATGATGTTTTAACAAGTGTGCATATTGAAATGCTTGAAGTAGAAGCTAGAGATACTAAACTAGGACCTGAAGAATTCACAAGAGACATACCTAATGTTTCTGAAGAAGCTAGAAAGAACCTAGATGAAAATGGTATTGTAAGAATAGGTACAGAAGTTAAAGAAAACGATATATTAGTTGGTAAAATAACTCCAAAAGGAGTGCAAGAGCTAACAAGTGAAGAGAAGTTATTACATGCAATATTTGGTGAAAAGACAAGAGAAGTTAGAGATACATCTCTAAGAGTTCCTCATGGATCATCAGGTATAGTACATGATGTTCAAATCTTTACTAAAGAAAACTCTGAAGAAATACCAGCTGGTGTAATAAAGATTATAAGAATATATTTAGTTAAGAAGAGAAAGATGCAAGTTGGAGACAAGATGAGTGGACGTCATGGTAACAAAGGTGTCGTTTCACTAGTACTTCCAGAAGAAGATATGCCTTACTTACCAGATGGAAGAACAGTAGATGTTATCTTAAACCCATTAGGTGTTCCATCTCGTATGAACCTTGGACAGATATTAGAAGTTCATTTAGGTATGGCAGCTAAGACTTTAGGTGTACATATTGCAACTCCAGTATTTGACTCAGCTACTGAACAAGATGTTATCGATATGACTAAAGAAGCAGGACTTGATCCTGACTACAAGACTTGGTTATATGATGGACGTACAGGTGAAAGATTTGATAAACGTGTAAACGTAGGTGTCATGTACATGATCAAACTTAACCACATGGTTGATGATAAGATGCATGCTCGTTCAACTGGACCTTACAGCTTAGTTACACAACAACCACTTGGTGGTAAAGCACAGTTCGGTGGACAGAGATTCGGTGAAATGGAAGTTTGGGCACTTTATGCTTATGGTGCAGCTCACATTTTACAAGAAGTATTAACTGTAAAATCTGATGACGTTCTAGGAAGAGTTAAAGTATATGAACAACTTGTTAAAGGTAAACCAGCAACAGGTGCAGGAGTTCCAGAAAGCTTTAGAGTATTAATTAAAGAATTCCAAGCTTTAGGATTAGACATTTCAGTACTTACAAAAGACGGAATTAAAGATTTAAGAGAACTAGAACAAACTGAAGAAGAAGATGAAAACCCAGTATCAATAGAAGAAATAGATACAACTAGAGAATTTGAAAGCGATGACGATGATAGTCTTGAAGCTCGTGAAGTAGATGAAGACGATGAAGATGACGACTGGGATGAAGAAGACGATGAAGAATCATTTGATTTAGATGATCTAGAATTTGATGAGAATGAGGAAGGGGACGAGGAATAATGTTAGATGTAAACATGTTTGAAGGTATCAGAATTGGTATTGCTTCACCCGAAAAAATAAGAGCTTGGTCTTATGGAGAAGTTAAGAAACCAGAGACTATCAACTATAGAACACTTCGTCCAGAAAGAGATGGACTTTACTGCGAAAAGATATTCGGACCTACTAAAGATTTCGAATGTGCATGCGGTAAATACAAAAGATTAAGATATAAAAATGTAGTATGTGATAGATGTGGAGTCGAAGTAACTCGTTCTAAAGTAAGAAGAGAAAGAATGGGTCATATTGAGCTTGCAACTCCCGTAGCTCACATATGGTATACAAAAGGTGTACCTCCTAAAATTGGACTAGTACTAGATATGTCTCCTAGAGATATAGAAGAAATAATTTATTTCGTTAGTTATGTAGTTCTAGATCCAGGACAGGCACCTCTTGAAAAGAAACAACCATTATCTGATAAAGAATACAGAGCTTACTATGAAAAGTATGGAAATACATTCAAAGTAGGTAGTGGTGCAGAAGCTATTCAAACTCTACTTAAAGAAGTTAATCTTGAAGAAGAAGCAGAAAGCTTAAAGAATGAGATTGAAAAATCTTCAGGACAAAAGAAATTAAAACTAGTTAAAAGATTAGACTGCATTCAAAGCTTTATAGAAAGTGGTAATAGACCTGAGTGGATGATACTTACAGTTTTACCTGTACTTCCACCAGATTTAAGACCAATGATTCAACTTCCAGGTGGTAGATTCGCTACTAGTGACTTAAATGATTTATATAGAAGAATCATAAATAGAAACAACCGTTTAAAGAAGTTATTAGAACTTGGAGCTCCTCAAATAATCGTTCAAAACGAGAAACGTATGCTTCAAGAAGCAGTAGATGCTTTAATCGATAACGGAAGACGTGGAAGAAGTGTACAAGGTGCTTCTAACCGTGCACTTAAGAGTTTATCTAGCATGCTTAAAGGTAAGCAAGGTCGTTTCAGACAAAACTTACTTGGTAAGCGTGTTGACTATTCAGGCCGTAGTGTTATCGCTGTTGGTCCATTCTTAAAGATGTACGAATGTGGTATTCCAAAGGAAATGGCTCTTGAACTTTTCAAACCACATGTAATACATGAAATAGTTGAAAGAGAATTAGCTCACAATATTAAAGGCGCTAAGAAACTTATAGATGCACAAGATGAAAGAGTATGGGATATCGTAGAAGATGTTATTCACGAACACCCAGTAATGCTTAACCGTGCACCAACTCTTCATAGATTAGGTATTCAAGCATTTGAACCTAAACTAGTTGGTGGTAAAGCTATGAGATTACACCCTCTAGTATGTACTGCATTTAA
>CADBRE010000154.1 GCA_902797005.1 uncultured Erysipelotrichaceae bacterium
ACTAGACTTACATTTGTAATGGGATTCTTATTTATAGCAATTTCATTATTCTTAAGCATATAAAGTAAAGCTAAGGCTTTGCTTTTTGTTAAAATAAGGAGGGAGAAAAATGAAGGATAAATATAAAATGACTAGAGAAGACAATATTTTTTTCGCAAAAAGAAAACTAGTTGATAATATTTATAAAAGTGCACATTTGGAGGGTATAGCTGTTACTTTTGCAGATACTTATGCTTTTATTAATAACATTAATAATGGGAATATTTCTGTAGATGATATGTTTAAATTAAAAGGGCTTAAGGATGCTTGGGAATATGTTTTAAGTACTGTGGATGAAGATTTAACTACAAATTACATAAAAAAGATACATTTTGAAATTTGTAAGGCACAAGGGGTATATCCTCTTGGAGAATATAGGGATAAAGGTGTAGGAATTACCGGTACATCTTGGAGACCAAAATTACCTAGTGAGTGTAATTATGATGAAGAATTAAAAGAAATATTAAATAATGATAATAAGCTTGATATGTGCATAAGCTTATTTTGCTGGATTCAAAGAAGCCAAATGTTCTTAGATGGTAATAAAAGAGTAGCAAACTTAGTTGCAAATAAAGAGATGATAAAAAATGGACTAGGAATTATTGCTATCCCAGTAGAAAAAATATCAGAATACTTTCCTTTATTAATTGATTATTATGAGACTGGTAATAGTGATAATCTTAAAAACTGGATATATGAAAATGCAATAGATGGTATTTAATACTGTCTTTTTATTTGATATAAAAATACATAAAAGGGTACAAGAAATGATAAAAATTCAGAAAACGGACACGATGCATTTGAATACACCGAAAAACAGGTGTTTAAGACATACACACATATATACATTTAATCTAATCATTATATTGTAAAAGTATAAAAATTATTGTAAAATTGTTTTAGGTTAGGTGACAATATGAAAGAAAAAGTATTAAGTATATTTAAAAGTAGTAAAAATAAGAAGTTAGATCCAATAGATATAATAAGTCATATTAAGAAGAATTATTCTTCAGAAGACATTAAAAGATTACTTGAGGTTCTACAAGAATTGGTTAATGAAGGGACTATTATTCCTGCTAAAAAGAACACATTTAAACTAGTTAGTGATGAGTATATAAAATCTAAAGTAGAAAGAGTAGCTAGTGGTAATGGATGGGCATTAATGGATGGACAAGATGATATATTCATAGATAAAAAGAATATGCAAGATGCTTCTACTGGTGATTTATGCTTACTTGAAACTTTTAAAGTCAGAGGGAAACTAGAAGCTAAAATTAAAAGAATACTAGAAAGAAACCTTCCTTTAGCAGAAGTTAAAGTAGAAAATGGTATTACTTATGTTATCCCTGTTAAAGATTATAAATTAAATGTAGTTCTTTTAGAAAATGAAGATATGCCTTTAGTAGATGGCGAAATAGTAAGAATTAGAAGTGTTAGAGAAGATAGAGATAACATATATGTTAAAGTAGTGGAAAAGGTCGGGCATAAAAACTCTCCAGATATTGATACACTTATGGTTATGGCTGAAATGGAAGTGCCTCATGGATTTAGTGAAGAAACTCTTATTGAAGCTAGAAGTTTACCTACGGAAGTATTAGAAAGTGAAAAGAATGGAAGAGTAGATTTAACTAATGAAGAAATCTTTACAATTGATGGAGTAGATACTAAAGATATTGATGACGCTGTTGGTCTTACTATTTTAGAAAATGGCAACTACCTATTAAAAGTATGTATTGCTGATGTAACTAACTATGTCAAATGGGGAAGTAGTACATTTAATGATGCTTATAACAAAGGCAACTCAACATACATGGCAGACAGAGTAGAGCCTATGCTACCAATTGAACTATCAAATGGAATATGTTCTTTGAATCCAAATGTATTAAGATGCGCTGTCACTACTGAAATAGAAATAGATAAAGAAGGAAATGTAGTAAATAAAAAGATGTATCCTAGTATCATTAAATCTAGAAAGAAAATGAACTATGATGAAGTACAGAATGTTATAGAAGGTCATCCTAGCGAAGAATATAAGCCTTTTGAAAATACACTACTAGAAATGAATAAGCTTTCTCATCTTTTAAAGAATAAGATGAAAGAAAGAGGAGAGATAGAGTTTACTTCAAGTGAAATAAAACTTATAGTAGATGAAAATGGTAAACTACTTGATATTAAAAACCATGAGCAAAGAGATGCTGAAACATTAATCGAACAGTTCATGATCGCGTCTAATGAAGCCAGTATAGATTTACTTACAGAGGCAACTGATACAGCTATTTACAGAGTTCATGCTTCTCCTTCACCTAAAAAGATTGAAGAATTTGTAAAGTTTTTATCTCTTCTAGGATATCAAGTTAATGGAAAGTTTGATTACTCTGATATGTCTAACAAACACATACAAAAACTATTGTCAGTCATTAAAGGAAGTAAAGATGAAGAAATACTTAGTACTAAGCTATTAAGAAGTATGCAAAAGGCAGTTTACTCTTCAACCAATATTGGCCATTATGGACTTGGAAGTAAAAAGTATACTCATGAAACTTCTCCAATAAGAAGATTTTCTGATTTATTACTTCATTATCTTATCAAAACAGTTTTATTTGATATGGACATGGGTGTGAGCTTAGGTGAAATAGGTAGATGCCTTCCAGAAGCTTGTGAGCATATAAGCATGACTGAAAGAAGAAGCGATGAATGTGAATACGAAGTAAACGATATGAAAATAGCAGAGTATATGGAAAAACA
>CADBRE010000155.1 GCA_902797005.1 uncultured Erysipelotrichaceae bacterium
ACCTATATCAAACTCTTTTGCAAGTCTTTTTAGTATTACTTCTCGTCTAATTTCATCTTCTATTTTTACTGTCTCTTCTATTACTTTATTAATGTAGTTGGCTTTTTCCTCATCAGAGCGGAAATCTACATTTTCTTTTAGCTTTTGCATTTTAAAATCTGTAAAGTTTAAAGCTGCTTCTACTAAGTTTTTAAAACGTTCTTCACCATTCTTTCTAATAAAACTATCTGGATCTTCTGGATTGGGAAGAACTATTACTTTTGTTTCGATTCCTTCTTTTTGAAATTGTTCACCTATACTAAGGGTAGCATGTACCCCTGGGTCATCTCCATCTAAACATAAGATAATTGTATGAGCCAGTCTTTTTATTAATTGCATTTGGTCTTTGGTTAAGGCTGTTCCCATTAGGGCAATTGTATTTTTTATTCCAATAGTACTTGCTCTTATAACATCCATGAAACCTTCCATTACAATTACACTATTATTCTTTCGGCATTCTTCTTTGGCAATATGATAATGGTAAAGCATTTCTCCTTTTTTAAAAATCTCTGTTTCCTTTGTATTTAAATACTTATTTTGTCCATTATCTTTATAAATACGTCCACTAAAGCCAACTACTTTTCCGGTAACATCATAAAGTGGAAACATAATCCTATCATTATATATATCATGTGTTTCTGATGATAAACCAATTCTATTTAACATTACTAAATCATAGGATTTACTTTCAAGAAGCTTTGTTAGATCATCTTTAGATTCTAATGATAGCCCTATCTCAAATTCTTTTATGATTTCATCACTGATATCTCTATCTTTTAAATATTTTTTAGCTGTTTTGCCAAGGTTACTATTTAAGTTGTTCTGATAGTATTTTAGGGCAAATTGATAAGCTTCATATAACTTATCATATTTAGTAGTTTTCTTTTTTATTTGGATTTTTCCAGTATCAATTCCAACTTTATCTCCAAGATATTTTAATACTTCTTTAAAATCCATATGTTCATAATTCATTAAAAAAGTAAAAACATTCCCTGTAGCATGACAAGAAAAACAAGTATATATTTGTTTATCCCTTGACACACTCATAGAAGGATTTGTATCATCATGAAAAGGACAAACTCCAAAAAAGTTTTTCCCTTTGGCGACTAGTGGTATTCTCTCACCAATGATATCAACGATATCAACTTTACTACGAATTGTATTTGCCAACTCGTTGTTCATGGTACCCCCAACCTTCCATACCAAATTATAGTATCACATTTTCTTTACTTTTTCTACCATAATTAGGACATTATTTATAAAAAAATTATTTCATTTCATAAAAAAAGGAAATCTCTTTTCCTTTTTCTTTATAGTCTATTTGTTTTTCCTTTTTGGGTATATAGTTCTTCTGTTGTTGTATCATTTTCTCTCATAGGAATTAATAAATTATCAGCACTGACACATACAGATGAAATATTTTGGATTGCCATATTCTTTAAAAATTCATTTAATTTTGGATTCTTTAAAAGTACTGGATATTCAGTTATTGTACTAAGATTTATTCTATCTCCAAAATACACTATACCAGAATAATTAATTCTTTCAACATAATGATTTATATCAAGCATTTTATAATTCCTCCCCTGTTAAGCAAAAGTTATCTTTGCCATATTTTCTCGATATAGTTTGTGTTATAACTTGTGCTAAAACAATAGTCAATTAATTTCTTTTTATAAAATGTTTACCCAATTTTATAGCAGTTGAATCAGTTTTTTCATTAGATTTGTTTATGATTGTGTCCAAATAATACTTAATTATATCTATTTCATCTTTAATAATTATTTTGTTTCGATCAGTTGCTTTCTCATACTGCTCTAAAAGAGTCAGTAATTTTCTTACTATTATTATTATTTCTTTATTGCTTATTTCTTCATTAGCATTAATCATCCATTTACAATTAATAATCTCATATATATATATTTTATTAGTAATATTATTATTTAAAATGGTAATTGAGTTGATGCTATCATCGAATCTAGATGACATAACTCTTGAGTATAGACTAATTAAGTGGTTGGATCTTAAATTTCTATCTTTTATTATTTTTTTTATATCTTCTAGGTCAATAGTTAAACTTTTTATATTCCAACATTTATCGTTTAAATCTTTTTGATGTAAATATCTTTTATACATCATAATATTCATTAATCTATTATCATATGAATACTCTGGTTCTTTAATTATTGGCTTTTCTCTTTTCGCTTTATAATATTCAATTGTATACATGTTACACCTCTTGATTGATTATTATATCACTATTCATTGTAGATTGATATTTTTTTAATAGATTACTCATTATAAGTGTTTTATAACAGTATTTATGCTTCCTTCATAAATCTCATCACTATAATTTGTATAATAGTCATATTTGTTTACATCTGTTGCTGAATTAATTGTTTCAATCAAATCGTCAGTTAAAGCAAGTTCTTTTAATATTCCACAACTACTGTCATATTCAAAAATAGCAAATTCTATTCCAGTTAATTCATATAAACATTTTCTGACAGCTAGCATTGCTTTAAGATGTTTTAATTCATTATTACACTTTATTACTACTAATCCTACTACAGAATTTAGTGGAATAGATATATTAACTTCATTCATTGGGGTATAATTATTATTTTTTATGTAATCTGCAGCCTGTTGTAATGTGTCAAAATCTGAGTGGTCAGCATGAAAATCACCATTTTTAAAACTACCACTACTTACACTATCAGTTAATGCAACATGTTGAATTGTAGCTAAATCAGAATCAACTAGAAAGCCAACATTTTTATATGTTTTAACTCCTACATTTGGAACTAGTAAAGTAGATGAAACTGATTCAAATTCATCATGCATTATCATGTCAAATTCAGTTGCCCATACTGAACAATCATATTTTATTTCATCATTTACTTTATGCAACATTGGTAAGTCAACTGCTCTAATTATTAATTTACCTTCACTATACTTATCTGTTACATAACTCATATTACCAACTCCTATTAAATTATAACATATTAATAAATAATAATTGAATTATATTTTCCATGTACTTACAACAAAGAAAAAGCACATAACTG
>CADBRE010000156.1 GCA_902797005.1 uncultured Erysipelotrichaceae bacterium
AAGTAGGAGCTGGTTTGGTTTATTTGGACTTGGATTTCAACCAAGCGAATTATTAAAACTATCATTAATTATATTTGTTTCAAAATACTTATCAAATAATGATAATATTAAAAGAAATACATTCAAATTTTTATTTCCAATATTATTAATCATATTTATATTTTTTGGCTTAATACTTTTAGAACCGGATTTTGGTACAGGAATGGTCATTGTATGCTCTTTAATTGGTTTAATATTTATAAGTGGGTGTAAATTGTCATTTTTTATTAAATGTGGAATAATTGGAATTATAGGTATAATAATTTTGATTTTAATTGCGCCATATAGATTGGATAGAATTACTTCTTTTATTAATCCATGGAGTGATCCTCTTGGAAGTGGATTTCAAATGATTCAAAGTATGTATGCAATTGGACCTGGAGGATTACTTGGATATGGTTTTTTAAACTCTAGACAAAAGCACTTTTATTTACCTGAACCACAAACAGATTTTATATTTTCGATAATAGCAGAAGAATTTGGATTTATAGGTTCTGTATCATTAATTATTTTATTTGTTATTCTATATAGCACTCTTATTTATAGAGCAATTAATACGACAGATTTATTTGGTAAATATTTGATATTTGGTTTGTCTTTTTTACTTATATTTCAAACACTATTAAATCTTTGTGTAGTTGTAGGAATAGTTCCAATCACTGGAGTAACACTTCCATTTATTAGTTATGGTGGTAGTAGTTTACTTGTAAGTATGATAAGTATTGGTATAGTTTTAAATGTTTCTAAAAATAATTAAAAAAGAAGTGTTTTAAAGTTTTATGTCTAATTATATTATTAGGAGGACAAATATGCTTGAAGAAAAATTAGACATACAAAATCTTATATATGTAATTAGAGGAAAGCAAGTAATGTTAGACTCTGATCTTGCTAAACTATATCAAGTGGAAACCAAAGTTTTTTTACAATCAGTAAAAAGAAACATAAAAAGGTTTCCAGTAAATTTTATGTTTAAATTAACTAAAGAAGAATTTCTAGTTTTGAGGTCACAAAATGTGACCTCAAATAGAGGAGGGAGAAGATACAATCCTTATGTTTTTACTGAACAAGGTGTTTCAATGCTTGCTAGTATTCTTCATAGTGATTTTGCAATTGAAATTAGTATAAAAATTATTAATACATTCGTAGAAATGAGAAAATATATTTCCAGTAATTTGATTGAGCAAAAATATATTAATGAGTTAGTTTTAAAAGATACAAAAAGAATAGACATATTAGAAGAAACATTTAATAGTTTTAAAGAAAAAAATAATCATATATTTTTTGATGGACAAATATATGATGCATATTCATTAATGATTGATATATTTAATAAAAGCAAAATCGAAATAATTATAATAGATAATTATGTGGATAAAACATTACTTGATATATTATGTAAAACAAGAAAAAAAGTAATACTCATAACAAATAATTATAATAATGAAGATTATATTAAATATAAAAAAGAGTATTCAAATATTAAGTTAATAATTAATAATACTATTCATGATAGATTTATTATAATAGATAGAAGTATTTTATATCATTGTGGTGCTTCATTTAAAGATTTGGGGAATAAATGTTTTAGTATTAATAGAATTATTGAAGAAGATAATTTACATAGTTTATTATTTAAAATAAATATATAATAATAAATAAAAAAGAAGTGATTATTATTTTTGTTTCATATAATACTATTAGAGAAATAAAAAAAGAAACTTGACAAAAATAAAATAAGTATTTATGATTATTTAATGTGAAAAGACTATCTAGAAAGGAATTGATTAATGAAGAATCTTGTTATTGTAGAAAGCCCTAGTAAAAGTAAAACTATTGAAAAATATTTAGGTAAAGATTATAAAGTATTATCTTCTAAAGGTCATATTAGAGATTTAGCTACAACTGGAAAATATGGTTTAGGAGTTGATCTTGATGATAATTTTAAACCTAATTATATATTGATGAGTGGTAAAGGAAAACTAGTTAGTGATTTAAAGAAAGAAAGTAAAAGCGCTGATTCAGTAATTTTAGCAACTGACCCTGACCGTGAAGGAGAAGCAATTAGTTGGCATTTAAAAGAGACTCTTGGACTTAATGATGATAATTATGGAAGAGTAGTTTTTAATGAAATTACAGAAGGAGCTATAAAAGAAGCTTTTAAACATCCAAGAAAGATTGATATGGATCTTGTACACTCTCAAGAATCTAGAAGAATATTAGATAGAATAATTGGTTTTAGATTAAGTAAATTAATGCAATATAAAACTGATGGTAAAAGTGCTGGTAGAGTGCAAAGCGTTGCATTAAAATTGATTGTTGATAGAGAAAGAGAAATTGAAGCTTTTATTCCTGAAAAATATTATACTATAACTGCAGACTTTAAAGATTTTAAAGCTGAATTAAAAAAATATTTAGATAAAGATATTGAAATTAAAACTAGTGTTGAAGCAGATGAAATAATGTCTAAATTATCAAATGCTTTTAATATAGATAAAGTTGAAAGTAAAGAAAAGAAAAAGCCAAGTAAACTTCCTTTTACTACTAGTACTTTAACTCAAATGGCATCCACTAGACTAAACTTTCCAGCATCTAAAACTATGCTAATAGCACAGCACTTATATGAAGGAATTAATATTGGTAGTGAAACAGTAGGTTTGATTTCATATATGAGAACAGATTCTATTAGACTTTCAGATGTATTTGTTAATGATACTAAAAAATATATCTCTGAAAACTATGGTAAAGAATATATAGGTTATACAAAAAAAGCAAAAAGTAAAGATAATGTTCAAGATGCTCATGAAGCTATTAGACCAACAAGTATATATAGAACTCCTCAAAGTATTAAAAAGTATTTAAAACCTGAAGAGTATAAGTTATATAATTTAATATATGTTAGAACACTTGCATCTTTAATGGCTGATGCAATTATGAATACTACAAGTGTTGATTTAGAAAATAAAGGTTATATATTTAGAGCAAATGGTTCAATATGTATTTTTGATGGTTACTTGAAAGTATATGCTGATTTTGAAGATAGTGAGGATGTAATTCTTCCTGATTTTGCTAATTATAAATCTAATGTACTAGTATGTAATAAAATTGAAAAACATGAACATTTTACGGAACCAAAAC
>CADBRE010000157.1 GCA_902797005.1 uncultured Erysipelotrichaceae bacterium
AAACTTGTTATTTAGGTAAGACAATATTAAAAAAGGTCCCCTAAAATTTTGGAGACCGTATATAAATAAAATACCAAAAGTGCTTCAAAATTAAATATTGAAGCACCCCATTTTGAAAATCTTCCGTTTCAATTTTTAAAATTAGTATAAAATGAATATTTATACATTTTATATTATATTAAATAATTAAGCTCTGTTCTATCATTACTAAAATCAAAAACTTTAGAGTTTTTAAATATATCTTTTAGATTAATGATGTCTTTCATGACTATGCCGCCTTCAAATAACTAATCATTGCAGCTTTTTACTTATCCTTTTAGAACCTCTACAACATTAAACCCATAGTCTAAAGCAACTTTAATGCAATTATCATCATTAACATGCATGCAATAAACTTTGTGTATTAGCTCCTCTGGAATCGCAGCTTTTAAAGTATCAATGTTTAGATGAACATTACCCGGATAATTTGCAGTTGTAGTATCAACATATAGCTTATCTATTAATTGATTGCCTGTTATTAAAGTTCTAATTATATTTGCTTCCCTAGTATCACCAGAATAGTAAACAATTCCTTTTTCTGTATCAAAGATTATTCCATAACAATTTAGTCCATCTTTATGCTTTGTTTCTATAAATCTAATACTATTAAATAGTTTATATTTGTTATCATAGTCTCTTTCATTTTTATATTCATACATCTCACTCGAACAGTCAAAACAACTCAGTATATTTTCAATACTAGATAAATATCTTGGCTCCATAGGCAAAATTATATTCAATTTCTTATTAAGAGCATAGTAAACATAACTAACAAGGCTACCTAAACTACCTATATGATCAGAATGCGTATGAGTAATCATTAGATTTACTTTAGTAACATTGCTTAGTAAGTCATTCTCAATTAATTTTTCAAATACACTTTCCCCACAGTCAATTAAAAATATTTCAACATTATCTATAAAATATGCAGAGTTATTTCCTTCCTTCGGATTAAATGCAGCTCCTCTTCCTAAAAATATTAGTTCCATTTTTCCTCCTTTATAATCATATTATAACGTTTATTACTTACTCTTATCAAACTAAAGACTAAGAGTCCTATATAATGTTTGTTCTTCAAATATTTGATGTTCTTCTCTCCATCTTTCATACTCTTCTTTTTCTTCGCGTGTTTCATTTTCTTCTTGATAAAAATGTTTAGTAAACTCACCACAAGAAGCGCCTATTTCTTTACCTGGAGGAGCATATCTTTTAACTCTTAAACCCGGTATTTTTTCAATTAAGTATTTAATCCACGCATTTTCTTTATCACTTATTTCTAAATCTTCTTTTGGATTAAATCTTATAAATTTAATTGAAATATTATATTCTTTTAAAAGATTAGTTAATGCATGTAAATCTTCTATACTATCATTAACATCTTTTATTAATGTATAGTGTATTTCCACCGGATCATTAGTTCTATGAAAAGAAGTGTATACCTTCATTATTTCATTATTGCTTTGTACAAGTTCTCTATATCTAGCTAAATAAGAAAGAGCTTCTTTATTTGTTACAAATGTACTTGGTATAAGTTTTTTTCTATTTAAATCTATAGGCGTATGCATTGAATAGTGTACTTTAAGAGGAATATTTTTTTCATTTACTATTTCCATTAGTTTAGTCATCTTTTTATTGGGCATCATTGTTGCTAATGCATAGCTTATATCCTTATATCCTAGTATTCTTTTTATAATTTCCTCATTTTCATGTACATCTTCTATTAGTTTTAAATTCATAAGTGGATCTCCAACACCCATAAAGGATATTAATAGTTTATCCTTATTAGTTCTTCTCTTTCCATTACTCATTAGAGTTACACATAGACACTTCAAAAAGTCATCTACTTCTATTTGACTCATTGGTCTACTCATTTTGTCATTTGTTAGATGGCACATCTTACACCCTAAATTACAATAGTTATGAGTAGGTGCGCATACAACATCCATGTTTTCCTTATTATTTAATAATGTCATTTCTATTATATTTTTACTTTCTTTTTCAAAAACTGTTTTCACTGAACTGTCAGTATAGTCTTTAAATGTTCCTATTATTTTCATTTTATCTTACTCCTTATGTTTACATTTTATAGCAGTAATACATCTTTTACAAATATCATATTTTCACAAGAGGTATAACTAAAAGTTATAGAAAAAAACTACATTTCAATGTAGTCCTTAATGAATCTTTTAGGTGCGGTTGTTAAATAATGTTTATTATACACAATATTTATGCCTACTTTCGGAAGTGTTTCTTCTAGATTTAATACTTCAATATCACTATCTTGAAATGCCAGATTTTCAATTACATACCCTATTCCTAAATCTCTTTTAACAGCAGCAATTATCATTTCACTTGTATGAATATTTAAAACATTTTCAATTGTTACATTATTTTCCCTAAGTAATGCATCTAAGTCATTTCTATTGGCAGTAGAAGATATTGGTAAAATTAGTGGCAGCTTTTCCAAATCCTTTAACCTGTTTACTTTAGATATGTCTATTTTAGTATCTTTTTTTACTATAAACTTATAATTAACTTCAGCAAGTTTACTGACAGTAATATCTTTATTTAAATCAACATTTATTGGAGAAGTATCTATTACAAAATCAACTTTATGCGTATCAAGTAGATTTAACAAGTTACTAGTTGAGCCGGTTATAATAGTTATTTCTATCTTAGGAAAGTGTTTATGAAAATCTATTATCTTGTCAAACAGGAAGAACGAACCCACATTAGAAGGCATTCCAATTGATAGCTTACCTCTTTCTAAAGCATCAGTTTCAAGCATATTTCTTTCAGCTACAACTAAGTTGTTATATGACTTTTCTACAAAGTATAAAAGCTCTTTACCACGGTCAGTTAACCTTACTCCACTATTTTCTCTATAAAATAGTTTTACACCTAGCTCTTCTTCTAACTTTTTTATAGACTTACTAATTGCAGGCTGTGAAGTATAGCCTTCTTCTGCAGCTTTAGAAAAACTTCCACATTTAGCCACATCATAAAATGTTTTATATAAGTTTAAATTAATATTAGTTTTGTACATACACATGCTCTCCCTAATTGATTATTATTATAGCACCTTTATACCCTTTAATAAATACAAAACAAAAAACAAATAAAAACTAAACTGTTAAAAGAAATGTTTTATGCCGATTTTCTTTGTTATAAAAGCACAGGAGTTTCAATTACTGGATTAGAATATTCTAAAATCAACTTAGGGCCTGTACCATACGAATATGAAAGTATTATAAACAAATATGCTAAAGAAGGGAAAATATCATATAAAATTAAAATAAAAGGTGAATATGAAAGACATAAGATCAAGAGCCTAATAGTTTTTAATGAAAATTTGTTCAATAGTAAAGAATTACAAATTATCAATAATGTTAAAAACTATTTTAAAGATTATAAATCTAAAGACATTTTGAATTATGTACATAAAGAAAAAGTATTTACCGAAATAAACTTTTATCAAAATATTAGTTACGATTATGCTTTTGATATAAATGATTTAGTATAGTAAAGTAAAGGCAAGCTATTAAGCTTGCCTTTACTTTATTTAAAAAGATTCTTAATTCTTTGCCATAGAGATAACTTTACTTCTTTAGTTTCCTTTATATTTTCTTCTTTTTCTAGTTTTTTGCCCTCAATATTTAATATAAACTTAGTTGATCCATTTGTTTTGATTCCACTTGCAAATTCATTATATCCGTTACTATAATTCATTAATGCTTTAGCTTTTACTGATGCATCCTTTAAATTATTATTTACCATATTTGTAAGAGGAGCGATTCCTTCTTCATTATATTTAACTATGCCATTAATTAACTCTTCTATTCCATTATCTAGTTTGCTTACTCCTTCATATAAAAGAGTAAGTGAAGTTTTAGTTTCATTAAGAATAGTCTCTTTTACTAAATTAGCCACTTCAGGGGCTAGTGCAGTACTAACATCTGAAGCTGTTTGTATAGCCGTTTGTTCTAAAACATTTACTGCAACTTGTTTACTAACATTTTCAGCCACATAACTACTTGTTTTTAATGCAAGTGTTACAAACTCACTAGTAAGAACATCCTTATAGGTATTAATTACACTTAAGTTATATCCCTGCATGGTTAATGCTGTACAAGCTCCATTCATCCCTTGAAGGCAACCACCATAATAAGTGAGATTAGTCTCTCCACCTAAATACAAAGCAAGCATTTTAGTTACTGATGAAGTTACATATTCTTTTATATTTTCATCTTCTGTATTTAAAGAAGTTTTAACTTCATTCCAAGTTTTATTAGCTACAGCTGTTTTGTATTCGCTCGTTAACTGTTGTTTAACACCATTAACTGTCTTAGTCTTTATAGCTTCGACTTGTTCATCATTAAGTGCTGGACTAGTAGTATCTATTCCTTTTAAAGATGCTCCTAAGGTAGATTTAATCTGACTACTTCCTGCCTTAATCTCTTTAGCACCATTCTCTATTTTTTCCATATTTTCTTTCAAAACATCAGCACTAGTATATAAGTTTTCTAGTTTATTAAATATACTTAAGTCATTAGCTTCTACAAGTTTAGGTGTTACTACTGAATAGATACTTTCTAGTTCAAAACTTTCTGTATCAAAACTTATAGTAATAGTATCGCTGCCTTTAAGTTCACTTAATCTTAGACTTTCCCACATACCAGGAAGTGCTAAAGCTACAACTATATTCTTGTTTCCATTATTAATAACTTTACCATTAGTCACTTCTACATTTTGAACATTCCCATCTAATATAGTTCCAGTAGTAACAATAAATGGTGTATATAGAATATCACTTTTACCATTAACATAAGCAAAGTGTTTGTCTAAATTAGTGTAAATAAGTTTAATAGTAACTCTTCCTTGTTTACCTAAAATACTATTTAAAGCTTTTTCTTCTCCGTCTAAATAATAAATAGTTTTCACTCTGACAGGTAATTCCTTATCTGTTTTTCCTTGATATAGAATATCTTTACCCCGTGCATTCCAAAATAATTTAGAATCTTCTTTCTTGTAGGTACTATCGTTTCCAATATTTATTATATCAGTTAATAAAGTATTATCTTCTAAGGTTTCTAATCCCTTTATATTCTTAACTTCTTCATTAACTATCACACTTTTGACACTACCATCAGCATTTAATGAAGCATAAACAGTTTCATTTTTTTCAAGTGCCTTTGCATTAAGTGGAATAGCTAAAATAAGTAATAATCCTAATGTTTTAACTACTTTTTTATTCATTTTCTTTTCCTCCCTCATAGTAGTTTTTAATATTATCTTATCAAATATAAGTAAAATTGATGGCAAGCTTAAACAAACTATTAGCATACTTATTAATGCACCTCTTGCAATCAAGTTACATATTGCACCTATCATTTCTATTTTTGAATAAATACCTACACCAAATGTTGCGGCAAAGAAGCACATACCACTTACAAATATTGAAGTTCCTGAATAGTTTAGAGCTTCTTTCATAGCTTCTTCTTTATTTAAGCCACTTCTTCTATTTGATAAATAAGTTGTTGTAAGTAAAATAGCGTAGTCTATAGTCGCACCTAACTGGATGGTACCAAGTACTATAGGTGCGATAAATGGAAGTACACTTCCTGAAAAATAAGAAACTGACATGTTGGTAAATATAGCCGTTTCTATTGCTATTATAAGTAAGAAAGGTAAACTTACTGATCTAAGTACAAAAAACAAGATTATAAATATACATACTACTGACCAAATATTTACATTTTGAAAATCAGTATCACTTGTTTTAATTAAGTCTTTAGTAAGAGGGCCTTCTCCGGCTAATATCCCTTTAGAATCATACTTTTTAATAATCTTTTCTAATATATCACTTTGGTTATTTAATTCATCTGTTGCTGTTCTATAAAGGCTATTAATCATTATAACTTGATACTTATCATTATTAAGCATATTTAATTCATCACTATTAAGTGCATTGGTTATTCCTAGCTTTTTTAGTTCATTTACTGAAAGCACAAAATCTATTCCATCTACATTTTCTATTTCTTTTACAAGTGATGAAACTTCATCAGTCTTTAAGCTTTTATCTATAATTACCATTTCTAAACTAACTATGTTAAACTCTTCTTCTAACTTTTTATTAGTTTTTATACTTTCTAGTGTTTCAGGAAGTGACTTATCAAGCTTATAATAAACATCAACTTTAGAATTAGCTAAGTATGAAATAGGCAGAATTATTACGAATATGATAAATAATGCTACATGATGTTTAATTACAAACTCATTTAATCTTTTAAACTTAGGAATTATCTCTTTGTGTTTAGTCTTTTCGATTAAATTATCAAGTACAAGTAATAAGCTTGGGAATAAAGTAAGCACTGTTATTACTCCAAGTAATACTCCCTTAGCCATTACAATTCCTAAATCCTTACCTAAAGTAAGCTGCATAGCACATAAAACTAGAAATCCTGCAATTGTTGTTAGTGAAGAACCTGCAACAGATGTAAATGTTTCTTTAATTGCTAAACTCATAGCTTTTTCTTTATCCATTTCATTTTTCTTTTTCTCGTATGAATGATAAAGGAATATTGAAAAGTCTGTTGTAACACCTAACTGAAGTACTGCAACTAAGGCTTTAGTTATATATGATATTTCTCCAAAGAACACATTAGTACCCATATTAAAAAGAATCGCGCATCCGATATTTCCTAAAAGAAGAATTGGTACTAAGTATGAATCAAGTGAAAACTCAAGAAACAAAAGACAAAGCATGACAGCTATTATGATATAAATCACTATTTCCTTATTAGAAAGCTCCATAGTGTCTAAAACTACTGAACTCATTCCACCTTGTTTTATCTTTCCGTCAGTTATCTCTCTAATCTCTTTAACAGCATTAAGAGTCTTTTCGCTAGATGTTGACTCACTAAATGTAATTAGTAAAACATCACTATCATCTTTATGAACCTTATCTCTTATATCACTTGGTATAAAATCAATAGGAATAGATTCACCTAAAGCATCATAAGAGCTTAATACTTCATTTACCCCTTCTACCTTTTTAATCTTTTCTTCTAACTTTAACACTTCATTAGAAGAACATTTTTCACATATAGCAATACTATATGCTCCCATATTAAAATCATCTGTTAGAATATTTTGTCCCTTTATAGTATCAATATCTTTTGGTAAATAAACTAAAATATCGTAGTTAATCTTTGTCATTTTCATACTTATTAAAGATAAAATCAAAAGAACAAATGATACTATTAAAACTTTATATTTATTTTTGCAAATAAAATCACCAAATTTTTGCATATTTTCCTCCTTCGCTTTTACATTCTATTCCTTTAATTCTTAAAAATCACTAACATATACTATATAATGTTTGATAACCAACAATAAACAAAAAAGTGTATCCTTAAATAAACAACATATGTAGTCTATCTTTACAAATGTAGGTTTTAGAATTATAATAATTTTAGGTGAAAAGAATGACTAATAAGAAAGATTTAAGAGTTATAAAAACTCAAAACTTATTATATAATACTTTAATCGAGCTTATGAGAGATAATACTTTCGAGAGTATAAAAGTATCAGACATATGTGATAAAGCTATGATTAACAGATCCACTTTTTATGACCATTATCAAGATAAATATGAACTTCTAATGGACTACATTAAAACACTTGAAAGCTCATTTTTAGAAGAACTTGATAAAAACAAAAACATTGTTAATACAAAAGAGTTTTATATAGAAATGATTAAACTAATTATAGATTATATAGATGAAAAAAGAGATGTTTATTACTCAATACTTATTAACAATAGAAATAGTATTATTATTGATATACTTTTAAATGTTATTACTAAAGATGTTAATAAAAGAATAGGAAATGTTGATACCAATAAAACTAGAATACCTTCTGATTTCATAAGTAATTTCTATATTGGTAGTGTAGCCGGAATATGTGCTTCTTGGATAAGAGATAACAAAACATACTCTAAAGAAGAGATAACTAAATATTTAGAAATTCTAATACCAGACAATTTAGCAAATAAAAACTAACCAAATGAACTGCACCCCTTAGAGGAGACATCAAATAAGTTAGTTTTTTTATTACATCTCTTTCAAGAAATTCTTCCATTAATTTTTGGCTATATTCTTTTTCTAAATCTAAAGCTTGAATTAAAAATTCTAGATTACCTAATGATAAACTATGATTCTTATTCATTTCATTTCTTATATTAAACATTTTTCTATATAAGTCCACACAGTTTTGATGGCTACTTATAAGCTCAAAAACAGGTGCTTCATTAGGTTCATAACCATTTTTGATTCTATCCAATATTTCATCAGCACTTTTCGAATAATTAACGCGATTATTTAAATAGTATGCATATCGTTTAAGTATTGCAGCACTTTAAAAAATATCTATTTCTTTATCCATTTTAAACCTCATATTTAGAAAGTTAATTAGCTTTATACCTAAACAAAGCACTAGGCCTATGTCCTGCACCAGTTTCAACCTTTTCAGTTTTTTCAACTTTATCTTTTATTATTCTTCTAAAAGCAGGATCTAGTAATTTCTTCCCAAGAATAACTTCATAAACTTGCTGAAGCTCGCCTAAAGTAAAATACTCAGGCATCATGTTAAATACTACATCTGTATAATTAAGCTTATTTCTAATTCTTTCAAGTCCTGATAATATTACAATATCATGGTCAAAAGCTATCACATGATTATCTACTCCATAGAACTCATACCTATCAGTTGTCTTCTCTCTTAATTCTTTTTTGATTTTTAGTTTAAGAGTTTCACTTCCATTATCTAGCACAATGGTTACAATGTTGTTTGTTTCTTCAATCAAAGTAATATCAAACCAACATGCATTTTTATTAATCATATTAGTTAATCTGTTCTTATCAACTAAAGCTACATAAGATGTGCTTATTACTCTCATTCTTGGATCTCTATCTATTGAGTCA
>CADBRE010000158.1 GCA_902797005.1 uncultured Erysipelotrichaceae bacterium
ACACTATGTAGTAGAAGAAAATAGAACTAGAAACTATGTTAGAATAGAGACAAGTAACTATAAAATAAGCTATGCTGCATGTGATTGCCATGAATACTATAGAAACAGAAGGTGCCTCCATATTGCAGCGGCTTTAATGAAAGATGCTAGAAACATAATTGATAGACCTCCAACAAAATATGAAATATCTAAGAAAATATTAGATAAGTTTTCTACTACCACTGCACCTGATAAACCAAAACTAAAAGAAAAAATTAATATGGAAGTAGAGATAGACTTAGACACAAATAAGTTTAGACTATACTTTGGACTTAGCAAGTTATATGTATTAAATACTGAAAGAAAACTTGTTGACTTTTCAAATGCTTATGAAAAGCATACATACGAATTTGGTGCTAAATTCACTTATGATCCTAGTCTTCACTTTTTATCAAAAGAAGATGAAGAAATATTTAACATATTAAAAGCAGAGTATTATACAGACTCGCTATCATTATCTGAAAAAGAAATGAAACTATTACTTGAAAAACTAAAAACAAGAGAATTCAAATTAACTAACTATGGTAAAATAAAACATATAGAATATAACTTGCCATCAGTAATGAAAATTGAAAAACAAGGCGATGATTTCAAACTAAAACTAGACTTTATAAATGATTTCACACCTTTTGGAATAGATGAGATAAACTACTTAGCAAAAGAGGGCACTTTATATATCTTAACTCCCGCAGAAAAACTACTAGTTTCAGAGCACATTAACAATAAAATGGAAGAGATAGTATTCAAAGAAGAAAACTTAGATTTATTTAAAAATGGATTACTAAAAAGAATTAAAAACAGTGTTGTAGTAGATGAAAATGTAACAGAAATAGTAGTCTCTTCTAAACCTGAAATAAAACTATACATTGACTTTGATAAAGACAAAATAAAAGCAAACATAAAACTAGATTATAAAGGTAAAGTAATTGATTACTTAGATAAAGATGATACATTAGTAAGAGACGATGAAACCGAAAATGAAGCAGTAGCAAGTCTATTAAAATATGGATTTGAACAAACTAAGAAATGCTTTGAAATAACTGAATTAGACCAAATAGGTGATTTTTTTGAAAATGGTCTAGAAGAACTATCAAACCAATATGAAGTCTTCACAACTAAAAACTTTAAAGCAGTAAACTTCTTAAAAGAACAAAGAATAAAATCAATGTTCTCAATAAATAAAGAAGGAATACTTTCTTACTCATTTGATGCTGATAACATAAACACCAATGAATTATCTAAGATATTCGCATCAATACGAAGTAAGAAAAGATACTACAAACTCAAAAATGGAGATCTTTTAAAACTAGATGGTAATGAAGAATTAAATGAACTAAATAATGTTTTTACTGATCTACAAATAGATACTAAAAACTTGGAAAATGGTGAAGTAGAAATCCCTAAATACCGAGCTTTTTACATAGATAGTTTAAAAGATAACAAATACAAAAACATAACAACTGATAACTCATTTGAAGAGTTTATTAACAAATTCAAAGAATACAAAAATATAGAAATTGACTTTGACGACTTTGACAAGGAAACATTAAGAGAATATCAAAAAGACGGAGTTAAGTGGCTTTATACATTATACAAATGCGACTTAGGTGGAATACTTGCAGATGAAATGGGACTAGGTAAATCTATACAAACAATTTCATTTATCAAGCAAGTGCTAAAAGAAAAACCAGAAGCTAAAATAATGATTGTATCTCCAACATCACTTGTATATAACTGGAAAAAAGAATTTGATAAGTTTGGAAGTGAACTAAAATACACTACTGTTGCTGAAAACAAACAAAAGAGATTAGAAATTATTAACCATTTTGATAACTATAACATTTTTATAACAAGTTATGGATTAATTAGAAACGATAATGACGAATACGAAAACAAAGAGTTTGAAGTTTGTATAATTGATGAAGCACAAGCAATAAAGAACCATGCAGCAGGAATGACAAAAGAGATAAAGAAAATAAAAGCAAGAACAAAAATGGCTTTGACAGGAACGCCACTTGAAAACTCAATCTATGAGCTATGGAGTATATTTGACTTTATCATGCCAGGATACTTAAACAACCTAACAAGTTTTAGAGAAATATACGGAATAAAAGATATAGATGAAGCTTCACTTGAAAAACTTGATAGACTTAATTATCAAATAAAACCTTTCATATTAAGAAGAAAGAAAAAAGATGTATCTAAAGACTTACCAGACAAAATAGAAAATGATATATATTTAGAACTTCCTGAATATCAAAAAGCTTTCTATGTAAATGTTGTAAAAGAAGCAGAAGAAGAGATTAACGACATTGTAGAAAAAGAAGGATGGGCTAAGGCCAGCTTTAAACTATTGTCACTTCTAACTAGATTAAGAGAAGTTTGTATTGATCCATCAGTTGCATATGATGACTACAAAGGTGAAGCAATAAAAATAGAAAAGCTTACTGAAATAGTAAAAGACTTATCTAAAGATGGACATAAGATATTAGTGTTCAGTATGTTTAAAAGTATTCTTGATAATGTAAAAACTAAATTTGATAAAGAAGGCATAACAAGCTATTCAATATCAGGAGAAGTTAAAGGAAAAACTAGAACCGAGCTAGTAGATAAGTTTAATGATGACGACACCAACTGCTTTTTAATAACAACAAAATCTGGTGGTACTGGACTTAACTTAACTGGAGCAGACATCGTAATTCACTTAGACATTTGGTGGAATCCACAGGTAGAAAACCAAGCAACAGACCGTGCTCATAGAATAGGTCAAACTAAAACTGTAACAGTAATCAGGCTTATAACTAAAGGCACGATTGAAGAAAAAATAGTCGAGCTTCAAAGTAAAAAGAAAGTGCTTGCAGATAGCTTAATAGAAAATAAGAATAGCTCATCAACTATATCTAACTTAACAGAAGAAGAAATGCGTGAGTTACTATCCTTTGGACAAGACTAAATAAAAAATGCAAATGCATCTTGAAAAGTATATATTTTTTTGATAAACTTGTATTGTTATAAGAAATGTAGATTTGAAAAAAATTGTTTCAAATAAAAACCGACCTTTTTAATTCAACTGTGTCAAACAGTGACATAGAAGAATTAAGGAGGTCTTTTTAAATGATAATAAGAACGGAAGAAGTTTTAAGAAAGAGGGTATTGGAGAAAAGTTATTTAGTATTATACTGCATGGAAACAAATATCTATTTAGAGAGTAGATACACAAGTGAAGAAAGGAAAAGGTTGTTTATCTTTTTTGGATGTACACTTGAAGGTAAGAAAAAGTATGTATCATGCATATTAGAACCAGAAAAGAATAAAACATCATGCTGGTATGATTTCTTTCAGGAAATAAAATCAAGAGGAAATGAAAAAATAATATTTGGATTACTACCAAGATTAAGAGAACTAAGAGAAGCAATAAAAATAGCATATAGTGATATAGAAATATTTGATTCATGTGATGGAATGATAAAAAAATTAAGAAAGTATAATAGTTATAAAACTAAAGACGAAATATATAGAGAAATAAAAAAGTTGTATTTGGCAGAAGATGAAGTGGAATATGAAATAAATTATAAAGACTTTATAAGTAAATACTCAAAACATGCATTTATAATGGATATAGCAGGAGAAGAAGTGAAAGAATTAAGGAAGAATTATAAATATCCAAGATCAGTGAGAAGGATTATATATGCATTTTATTATATAATAGAGATGGAGAAACGATTTGATGAATTGTGTAATAATAGAATGTATAGTAGTAAAGAAACATTTATAGAAGATTGTATGACATTTATAAATAGAAGTGAAGCACAGGTTCATTATAAAAGAGATGAATGGGCAGAAGTAATAAGTGAATTATACGATCAAAAAAGGGATATGATAAAACCATATTTGTAAAAAAGATAATGTAATGATAAAATGGGAAATAGGATAGAGAAGGAAAACGATATGAAAGAAGTAAATACAATATTTAATTTATTAAGAGGAGAAGAAAGAGAAAACTGCTTAAAAGATATGAGTAAATATCAAAGGGAACTATTTAAAGAGCTAGAAGCCGATGAAGAAAAAGCAAAAGGGTATAGTTTAAGAGATTTAGTGTATGATTTTGATAAAGACTTTGTAGAGAAAATATTAGAAATAGAATTAGAAGAATATTTAAAAGAACATAAAGAAGATAATAGAAGAAATGGATATACAAATGGGATAGAATTAGCAATAGGAGACAGAACAATCTATTTTAATAGGCCAAGATTAAGAAAAGAAAAAGATTTTAATTCAGAACTATTACCAAAGAAGAAAAGATTTATAAATGATATAAGTGATTATGTAATGATTTTATATGCAAAAAACAACTCAGTAAATGACATAAAGAATATATTACAGGAGATGTTTGGGGTAAAAATAAGCACGGGAACAATAAGTAAAATGAGTAGTCAAATAAGTAGTGAAGTATTAGCATGGAGAAATAAAGAATTACAAAAGTGCTATTTTACAATAAATATAGATTGTACATATATAAAAATAAGAGATAAAAAGGAATTAATAGGACATAAAGTGCCTATATACATAGCAATAGGGACTAGATTAGATGGACATAAAGAGATAGTAGGAATGTATTTAGGAAATGAAGACGAAAGTAGAAATGTAATAGAGGATTTATACAATAAAGATATAGCAGAAAGTAAAACTTATTGGTTAGAAGTGTTCAATGATCTAAAAGATAGAGGAGTAGAGAAAGTGTTATATATTGTAAGTGATGGAGTAGTAGGAATGGAAGAAGCAGTAAAAGAAGAATTTCCAAATGCAAAATATCAAAGATGTGTAGTGCATTTAATGAGAAATCTAGAGAAATATACAAATGTACAAGAAAGAAAAAGTGTGCTAGCTGATTTTAAGAAAACATATACATCACCAACAAAAGAATTATCAATGGAAGCTTTTGCAAAGTTCAAAGAAAAATATAAAGGAAGAAAGACAATAGTAAAACATGCAGAAGAATACTATCAATGTATAATAGGATTATATGATGTTCCAGAAAATATAAGAAAGTACATATATACAAATAATATAGTTGAATCAGCTAATTCGAAAATAAAAAGAGGATTTTATGGAAGAGGAGCATTACCAAATGTAGAATCAGCAATAAACATAATATTTGTAAACTTAAAAGACTTAGAAGAAAAGTGGAAAACATCAAAGGTGAGTAATTGGTCAAAAATAATAGAAGAAATATCAACAGTACATTATGAAGAAGTAAAACAATATATAAAATAAAAAAATCAAAAAAATGCAAAAAAAGTGATGACAAATGGAAGAAAATTTAGTATTATTAATATAGGCTATGAAAGAGATAAACATAGTTAAGAAACTAAGTTAACAAATAAGCTGTGACACAGATGAGTTAACGAGGTCTAAAAACCAAATCTACAAAAAGGAGACACAAAAAAATGAAAAAAACACTAAATTTCACACCTGTAGTTTTTAATGTACTAGGGGGGGGGGGCAAAACAAACTAAATAGTCCCCAAGAAGTTTTAGTGTACTCAAATATAGACATATACTAATTTTGTATATGTCTTTTTCGTGTTTCAAAAGAAAGAGGTAGAGAAAATGAAACATAATAAATATCTAATAATATCAGTAACATCTATCATAATGATAGTAGCTTTAGGAGTATCGTTTGCTTATTTTGCACCAGCAATCGAGGGAATAGGCTCTAATATGTCAATTACTGTTGGAAAACTAGAACTAGATGTGTCTGACTCTAATGTAATAGTCAATCCTCAAACACCATTAAAACCTATATATGCTTCACAAGTTGATACTAGTTCTGATGCATATAGAAATACATTTACAGTAGCAAATAGCAGTGATTCAGCAACTGAAGTATGTTACTCTATATCATTAGCAGTAGATTCTATAGGAGCAAATATAGCTAATAAATGGTTTAAATATAAATTAACAGATGGAACTAATACAGTTACAGGAACTTTTCAAAATGCTACAGCTGGAGCAACTAAAGAACTATTAACTGGATACTATAAAGGAAAAGGTGACACAAGTTCAAACAGCTACACTTTAACACTATGGCTTGAATATGATGAAATTGAAGATCAAAGCTTTATATTAAAAGGCGATGATACATCTAGAACATTCTCTGGGCACTTATTAGCTAATGGAGAAAGTAAAACTTGCACAAACTCACCTACATACTTAAAAGATGTAATTCTAGCAGATAACTGGGCTGAAAAAGAATCTGCTGTTTCAGAAAGAACAAACTTTAACACTGTATATCCGGCCACTTCATCAGATACTAGGACATTCTTCAAAACAAACAATGCCGAGTTAGGCGAAACGGTATTCTATTATGCAGGAGATGCAAGAAACAACTGGGTAATATTTGGAAAATGTCCAGAAACTGGAGGGAAGAATTGTACACCTGGAAATGATTTATACTGGAGAATAATAAGAACAAATGAAGAATCAACTGGTGGGGGAATTAGACTTTTATATTCAGGAAGCGGACTTCAAGTAGATGAAAATGATGTTCACCAAATAAAAGCAGTTCAAAATGGATATATAGGAACATCTAACTGGTATGCTGATAATAAAACACCATATAATGTAGGATATACAAAAGCAGATGGAACATAT
>CADBRE010000159.1 GCA_902797005.1 uncultured Erysipelotrichaceae bacterium
ACTTTCTTCAAAATTAATAAGGTCTATTGTTTTTTTTCCATTATATTTAATTCCTAATGTTGATATCATTTCAGAGTATATTAAACCTGCACCCATTTCTTTGATTATTTGTCTATAACTTATGTTTGAGACTCCTGCCATTGGTGCGAATACTACTTGGTTTTTAATTTCTATATCTTTTATTTTCCACTTCATGTAATGTATTATATCATATTGCAAGAAAAAAAGCGATTTATTCGCTTTGTGTTTCGATAAATGTTATTTCGCAGTTTAAATCACTTTCTACTTCATATATTATGAATGCTTCTCCGGCCATTGAAGTTTGGACGTTTTTGTCACATTTTATTTCAGCTCCACTTTGTTGATATTGTGGACTTTTTGCTGATATGTTGAAACTAGCATTTCTTCCATTCATTACTTGCTGTGTAGATGTTGATCCTAATATGAAATCACCATTTTTAACATTGATATTAACTGTATGTCTTAGTATCCCATATTGGACTGTACATACTGTATCATTAGTTAAACCTTCAATTACTATTTCATCTTCTATGATTTTTGCTTCTTGTTCATTAGTGCAGTTTACTGTAGGATTCCCATAGTTAGCAGCCGGTTCTGTTTTAAATGTTATTCTATCACCATAGTTTCCAGATTTAGTATCTTCTCCTATTATTGTTCCATTAGATACTTTTATTTCAGCTTTGTATTCATTAATTCCAAATGATACTGTACAGTTTGCATCTTTTGGAGCTTTTATTATTGTAAGTTTTTCTGTTTCTTTGTCATATGTAGCTTCTGCATCATGAGTACAACTTACATCAGAGAATTTGTATCCTTCAATTGGGCTAACATCAACTAATGAGCTTTTATCTTTTTCTACTGTAACTTTTACTTGTCTTACTTCATCTGCAAGCACACCATTTACAGCTGACACTGTTACATCATGAAAGTTTTTAATAAAGTATAATCTACAATTAGCGCTTGCTGTTAAGTTAGGAGTAAACTCCCATGTTTCGTTGTCCCAAGTTCCTTCAACATTGTTGGTACATGAGTATTTGTCAAAACTATATAGTTCTTTATTTTCTACTACTCCTTCAAACTCTTCATTTGTTATTTCAACTATTTCTTGATTAACAGGAGTAAGAACTTCAACATCATCAATATAGTATTTATAATTAATCTTGTAATCTTCTGTTGATGTATCTGATGGAGCATTACTGCTTTTTGTGCCCATTTTGTTAGCCATCAAGCCAATTATTCCACCAGCTAAACAAGCCGTAAATAAAACTAATAAAATATATCCAAATGCATTTGATTTTTTCTTCATATTTTCATCCCTTTATTCTAAATTCTAGTCTAATTTTATAATAGAATGAGTATTTTTGTCAATGAAAATCATTTTTTTATGACTTTTTAGCTAAAAAGTGCTATATTTTGCTTGCATTTGCTGATTTAATTTAGTATAATTTTACCTGGTACATTTTTTAAGTCCCTGTATATGTGATGTGGGAAGTTATATATATAAGGATAAAATAATAATATTATAGAAGGAGAAAAAATATGAAAACATTTATGTTAAGAAAAGAAGATGTAGATGTTAAGTGGTATTTAATCGATGCTGAAGGTGAAAACCTAGGTAGAGTTGCTACTAAAGCTGCACACATCTTACGTGGAAAACATAAGGTAACTTATACTCCATATGTTAATTGTGGAGATGCTGTTATCATCATCAATGCTGGTAAAGTTAATCTTACTGGTGACAAATTAAACAAAAAAATCTATTATAATCACAGTGGATTTCCAGGTGGTTTAAGAGAAAGAACTGCTAGAACTATGAAGGAAAAATATCCTGTTGAAATGGTTGAAAGAGCAGTTAAAGGAATGCTTCCTAAGAATAGACTTGGAAGAGATATGTATAGAAAGTTATTTGTATTTGAAGGTGCTGAGCATAATCATGAAGCTCAAAAGCCTGAAAAGATTGAATTATAGGAGGATTTATGGCAAAAGAGAACGTTTATAGAGCTACTGGTAGAAGAAAAAGAAGTATAGCACAAGTTACACTTAAAGCTGGTAAAGGTAATATCGTTGTTAATGGTACTCCTGTTAATGAATATATGCCTTATGAAACTCTAGTTATGGATTTAAAACAACCACTTACTTTAACTGGAACTGAAAATGATTATGATGTTGAAGTTGTTGTTAAAGGTGGAGGTTTCTCTGGACAAACTGGAGCTATAAGATTAGGTATTGCTAGAGCTTTACTTGAAGTTAATAGCGAAGGTTATAGAGCTACACTTAAAGGTGCTGGTATGATTAGTAGAGATGCTAGAATTAAAGAACGTAAGAAATATGGTCTTAAGAAAGCAAGACGTGCACCACAATTCAGCAAGAGATAGGATTTACTTATTGAAGTATATAAAGTCAGGTATTATTCCTGGCTTTTTGTGTGTAGTAGAAGTATATCTATTTATATGTTATAATTTAATTAGATTGATAGGAGATGTGAAAGATGAATGAGTATATTAATTTAGATATAAATAATATTGAAGAAGAACATATTTGTTGTGCAATAGGTGATCCTAAACATCAAAATGGTGTTAATAAGAAAAAAGAATGGATAAAAAATAAATTAAATGACGGGCATGTTTTTAGAAAATTAAATGCTAGGGGTAAAACTTTTATTGAATATGAACCTATAGAAACTGCTTGGGTTCCGATTGAAGGCAAGAACTATGAATACATTTATTGTTTATGGGTAGCAGGAAGTTTTAAAGGTAAAGGTATTGCAAGAGAATTACTTGAATATGCGATTGAAGATGCTAAGAATAAGAAAATGAGCGGTATATGTACTTTAGTATCTAAAAAGAAAAAGCCATTTATTGGAGAGAAGAAATTCTTTGAACATTTTGGTTTTAAGGTAGTTGATAGCATTAAAGATTATGAATTATTAGCTTTACAGTTTAATGAAGAAGAAACACCAAAGTTTACTGATTCTGCTAGACTAATGAAAATAGATTCTAAAGATTTTACTATATATTATAGCAATCAGTGTCCTTATGTTGAGTATGAAGTAAATGAGTTAAGTGAATATGCTAAAGAGAACAATATTAAATTAAATTTTATAAAGATAGATTCATTAGAAAAAGCAAAAAATGCTCCTTGTATTATGAATAATTGGGCTAATTTTTACAATGGTGAATTTATTTCTAACACTATATTAAATGCTAACTCTTTTCAAAAGCTATTAGAAATGTATAAGAAGTAGAGGTGTTATAATGAGCAATGAAGAATTGATTACTATTTTAGAGAATAGGTTTATAAATAATAAAGAAATGCATAAAGATATTAATTGGAATGATGTTTTGAAAAGATTTAATGATAATGTATTATGCTCTTTAAAATATATGGAAGAAACTGGTGGGGAGCCTGATGTAATTAAGTATGATAAAGATAAGGATAAGTATGTTTACTGTGATACCAGTGTAGAATCTCCAATTGGTAGAAGAAGTTTATGTTATGATAAAGAAGCTTTAGAAAGCAGAAAGAGTAGTAAACCGAGTTCTGATATTATAAGTGAAGCTATAAAATACAATGTTAAGATTTTAGATGAAGAAGATTATAAGTTTCTTCAATCTTTAGGGAGTTTTGATTTGAAGTCTTCTAGCTGGATAATGACACCAATAGAAATTAGAAAACAAGGTGGTGCATTATTTGGAGATAAGAAATATGATAGAACTTTTATATACCATAATGGAGCTGAAACATATTATTCTAATCGCGGGTTTAGAGTTTTGTTAAAAATATAATAGTATTGAAAGGATGATTTATGATATGAATGAATTTATGAAAGTGGCTAAGGAACTGGCGGATGATAATTTAGTAACTAATGTAGGTGGGCCTTTTGGTGCTTGTGTTGTTAAAGATGGACAGATTATTGGAAGAGGTTCTAATCATGTTTTAAGTAATAATGATCCAACTGCGCATGCTGAGATTATGGCTATTAGAGATGCTTGTAAAAATATAGGATCTTATGATTTAAGTGGATGCGAGCTTTATACATCTTGTTATCCATGCCCGATGTGTTTGTCTGCTACTATATGGTCTAATGTTAAAACTATATATTATGGGAATACTAAAGAAGATGCTGCTAATATTGGTTTTAGAGATGATTATATATATGATTATATAAAAAATGATCTTACAGATAGTAGCATTTTAAAATTAAAACGAATTGATAAAGAACAAACAATTAAGGCATTTGAAGAGTTTAAAAATAAACAAGATAAAGTAATATATTAAAGGTGATATATGAAAAATAAAAGAGAAAGAGTTGTTATAAAAACTAGTATAATTAGTATAATTGCTAATATCATACTTACCATATTTAAAGCATTTGTCGGTATATTTGCACATTCAATTGCAATTATATCTGATGCTGTTAATAATTTAAGTGATGCACTATCTAGTGTTATAACTATTTTAGGAACTAAATTAGC
>CADBRE010000160.1 GCA_902797005.1 uncultured Erysipelotrichaceae bacterium
ATAAATAGAATGAGTAAAGTAGAAATGGTTGATGGTGCGAGAGACTACAGATTAATGACTAGACAAGTAGTTGATAGTGTTTTATCTTTAAAAGAGTATAATAGATATTCTAAAGGATTATTCTCATTTGTTGGCTTTAAGACTAAATGGTTAGAGTTTGAGAATGTAGAAAGAATTGCTGGTGAAACTAAATGGAGTTTCTGGAAATTATTCTTATATGCGATTGATGGTATTGTTGCCTTTTCAACAGCGCCTTTAGTTATCAGCGCTATGATAGGTTTAATATTTTTCTTAATAGCATTTGTTATGATAGTATTCATAGTAGTTAGGACTATTGTATTTGGTGATCCTACAAGTGGTTGGCCTAGTTTAGTTTGTATTATATTCTTAGTTAGTGGTGTACAATTATTAACATTAGGTGTTATAGGCGAATACCTTTCTAAAATGTATATGGAAGTTAAAAAGAGACCAATCTATATTATCAAAGAAACTAGTTTGGAGAAATAAAATGATAGATTTATATAATAAGTATAAAGAAATAATAAATTATCTTATTTTTGGAGTTTTAACTACATTAATAAGTTTAGCTACTTACTATGCTTTAACATTTACAGTTTTAAATGCAGATAAAGCTTTAGAACTTCAAATAGCTAATGTAGTGTCATGGATTGTATCAGTTACATTTGCTTATTTTACTAATAGAAGTTTTGTGTTTGAATCAAAAGAAAAATTATCTTTAAAAGAGGCTTTTAGTTTCTATATGTCTAGAGTAAGCACTCTTTTACTAGATATGGGATTAATGTATTTATTAGTAACTGTTTTATCTTTTAATGATAAGTTAGTAAAAATAATAGTTCAAGTTGTAGTAATAGTTCTTAATTATGTATTAAGTAAGTTTATTGTTTTTAAGAAAAAGTAAGAGGTTATTATGAATAAAAAAGATTATAATAATATTGTAATTATATCTTTGACTGCACTTGTAATTGTTTTTGCAAGTGTTTTATTTGATAAGGTATTTGGATCTGATATGGACTGGGTTAATCAGCATATCATTTTTCCTGAGTATTTTAGGATGCTATTTTATAAAACCGGAAGGTTACTTCCTAACTTAGCAATAAACCTTGGGGCGGGACAAAATATCTTTAACTTTAGTTATTATGGGTTAATGAGCCCAATTGTTTTGATTTCATATTTATTACCATTTATGAATATGACTGTTTATACTATTATTTCTTCTATAATAATTATATTATTAAGTGGATATCTTTTCTATAGATGGTTATTTAATAATGGATTTTCATCTAAAGTTTGTTTGTTTAGTTCACTAGTATTTATATTAGCTACTCCATTTATTTATCAAATGCATAGGAATATTATGTTTGTTAATTATATGCCTTTTTTGATAATGAGTTTGTTGGGTGTTGATAAATATTTAGAAAGTAAGAATAAATATTTATTAATTATCGGTATATTCTTAATGATTATGACTAGTTATTATTTTAGTGTAGGCGGAATATTAGTTGTTTTAATTTACTATCTATTTAAAGATTATAAGAATAGTAATTCTATTGATAAGAAGAGATTATTACATTTTTCTTTATTAATTCTTTTGGCTATTGGTTTATCAGCTGTTCTTTTACTTCCAACAGTTTATACTTTGCTTACTGGTAGAAGTGAAAGCTATGAAAGTTTCAATTCCTTAAAACTATTAATTCCTAACATTAAGATTCATACTCTTTTCAATGGAGCATATTCAATTGGATTATCTATGTTTGGATTTATGAGTATAATATACTTATTTTTTACTAAAAAGAAAGAAAATGTTTTACTTGGATCAATATTATTAGTTATTTTATTTATTCCTTTATTTATGTTTTTACTAAATGGTGGTCTTTATTTAAGAAGTAAATGTTTTATACCTTTTATACCTTTAATATGTTATATATCAGCAATATTTTTTAAAGATTATTTTGATGATATAATAGATCTAAAGAGATTCATTTATTGTTTACTTATTATAGGTTTAATTGTTTATTTATTTAATTATAAAGAAATTAGTTATATATATTTATTAGGGTTAATTATTTGCTTATTTATAAAATATAAATTTGGATTTAAATATATACTTTGTGTTTTAGTTATTTCTTATAGTATTGTTACTGACATTTATTTTGCTAATAAAGAAGAAGTGCTTAGTATTAATGATTATAAAACTTATTTTAATGAAACTGTTGATAATTCAATAGTAAATACTTTAAAAAATGATAAAAGCTATTATAGATTTAGTAATTTAGTTAATAGCGAAAAGACTGTTAATAAAGTTTATGATTTGGAATATTATTCAACTAGTATTTATTCTTCAACATATAATGATAAATATTTGAAATTAGCTAGGGATGTTTTTAAACTAAATGTACCTGAATATAATTATTTCTTTTTAACAAATAGTAGTAATATTTTATTTAATAAATATATGGGTGTTAAATATGTGTATTCTAATTATGATTTAGGTCTAGGTTATAACAAACTTTATGATAATGTTTATGTTAATAATGAAACGTTTCCACTTGGATATGTTTCTTATAGTAGTATTAGTGAAGAAGAGTTTGACAGTATAAAATATCCTTATAATTTAGAAGTGTTAATGAACAATGTTATTACTAAGGAAAGTGTTAATACAAATAGAAGTATTAATGCTCAGAAAGTTAATTTAGATTATGAAATATTAAATTATAATAAAGATAATATTGATATTAAAAAGAATGGTAATGGATATATCATTAATGTTAAAGAAGATGATAGCTTTAAGATTAGGTTGAAAAGTCAACTTGATAATAAAATATTATTTATTAATTTAAATGGGCTTAATAGAAATGAGTGTTATAAATGTAATACTTATATTACTATTAATAATGTTAAGAATTTAATTACTTATAAAGATTGGACTTATGATAACAAGAATTATGATTTTCATTATTTGATAAGTGAAGATAATTTAAATGAGTTAAATATAGAAATAGGTAAAGGTATTTATAATATTGATTCTATAGAGACATACTTATTAGATTATAGTTTTGTTGAATATTCAAATAGAAGTGTTACTCCTTTTGATATTACTAGTATAGGAAATGACAAGATAATAGGTGAAGTTAATGCTTTAGATAGTGGCTACTTTGTAATGAGCATACCTTATGATGCAGGATTTACTGTTAAGGTTAATGGTAAAGCAGTAGAAAAAGAAATTGTTAATAAGGCTTTTCTTGGTTTTAAGATTAATAAAGGAATTAATAATATTGAAATTAGTTATAGAAGTCCTCTGCTTAATGAGGGAATCATTATAAGTTTAATTAGTTTAATAATATTAGTAGGTATTCTGATAAGTGATAAAATAGGATTAAAGAAAGAATAATTTTTCTTTCTTTTTTAATGACTTTTTATGAAATATTTAGTACAATATATATAGAAGATAAAGAGGAGTAAAGTTATGAGTTTGTTTAGTCTTTTTTGTGATATACAAAATGTTTATAATGTTGGTAATAAAATAAATAATATAATTGCTATAGTTTTAATGTGTATAGTAGTGCATAGAACAGTATTTTTTATAATTGGTATGTTTACTACTAGAAAGTTTAAAGCTAGTGATAAGAAATATAAATACGCTATTTTGGTAGCGGCTAGAAATGAAGAGAAGGTTATTGGTAATTTATTAGACAGTATTAATAATCAAGATTATCCTAAGAGTAAATTATATACATTTGTCGTTGCTGATAATTGCACTGATAGGACACTTGATATAGCTGAGAGTAAAGGTGCATTTGTGTATGCTAGAAAAGATGAAGAGCACAAAACTAAAGGATATGCTTTAGAATACTTAGTTGATAAGATTAATAGAGATTTTGGTATAGAAGAGTTTGATGGATATTTTATATTTGATGCAGATAACTTATTGACTGAAGATTATGTTTCTAAAATGAATGATGCATTTAGTGAAGGATGCAAAATAGTTACTTCTTATAGAAATAGTAAAAACTTTAAAGACAACTGGATAAGTGCGAGTTATGGAATGCACTGGATTAGAAGTGCTAGAGTTAATCATCGTGCTAGAAGTGTTTTACATTTGGCTACAAATATTCAGGGTACTGGTTTCTTAATTGCTAATGAAGTTATAAAAGATGGATGGCATTATACTTCTTTAACCGAGGATAGAGCTTTGACAGCTGATGCAGTTCTTCAAGGTTATGAAATAACATATCAAGATGAAGCGATGTTTTATGATGAACAACCTACTAATTTGAATGTTTCATTAAGACAAAGATTAAGATGGAGTAGAGGCCACTTAGAAGCTTTTTGTGAAAAGGGATTAAGATTGTTTTTAAGTATATTTTTAGGAAGAATGGTTTCAGGAAAAAAATGGAATAATGAAAAGAAGAATTATAATAGGTTTAAGGATAAGTTTATTGAAGCTATTAGATATAGATTTGCTTCTTTTGACACATTAGTACAATTAACTCCTCTCGCTTTTATCAATTTGGTAAGATGGTTTGTATTTTCAATTATAATATTTACTATTTACAGTACTGTTTATGGAATAAGTAATGCAAATCTTATAAATTCCTCACTAATTCAATTCTTTATAAATCCTGTTATGGTTAATGTTAATCCAGGTGTATTTGCATTAATTATGAGTTTAGTATTATCTATTTGGTGGAAGGTTACATCTAGAGCCCTTTCATATATAGGTAATATGTTTATGGCAATTTATATATTTATTATGGATAGAAAGAGAATAGGAAAGATTCCTTTTTATAAAAAGATATGGTTTGTGTTAACTTGGCCTATGTTTGATTTAATAGGTGTTTATACTCAATATGTAGCTGTATTTAAGAAAGTTGGATGGGAAGTAGTTCCACATAATAGTGATGTTAAAATTAGTGATTTAAGATCATGATCATGTTTAAGAAATATTAGTTAATTATTTGCTAATATTTTTTTCTATTTGTTATTGACGAACAAATGAGTTTATGGTAATATGAATACACTTATAACACTAGTCAGGGAGTGGAGGTGTAAAAATATGATAAATACTCAAGACATAAGTGAAATAATATATGAAATAAGAGGAAAGAAAGTTATGCTAGATTCTGATTTAGCTAGTCTTTTTGGTTATGAGACAAAAAATCTAAATAGAATTGTTAAACGTAATATTAATGATTTTGATGAAGATAGTTATTTCCAATTAACTAATGAAGAATTAGAATCTTTAAGGTGCCAAATTGGAACCTTAAAAGTTAAAGGTAGAGGTGCTCATTCTAAATATTTGCCTCATGTTTTTACACGTGATGGAATAGAAAAATTTGCTTCTTTGGTACATACTACTAATCTAAGTGAGACCGTAAACACTATAAGAAAAGCGTTTGATAGTATTGAGTCTTTAAAAACTCAAAAAAGTTTGCAAATGCCCGAAAACACTAGGACTTTGAAGGATATGATTTATAAAATTAGAGGAGAATATGTAATGCTAGATTTTGATTTAGCAGTTCTTTATGGGTGTCAAAATGGCACGAAAACTATTAATTTAGCCGTAAAACGAAATGAAGAAAAGTTTATGGAAAGACATATGTTTCAATTAACAAAAGAAGAAGCAAAATCACTTTCAAGGTTTCAAATTGAAACCTTGAATGATAAAAGAGGTCACAATATTAAATATTTACCTTATGCTTTTACAGAAAGTGGTGTTGTTATGCTATCAACTATTCTTAATACACCTGTTGCTTCTTCAATAACTGTTAAAATTGTTGATGAATTTGTTGCAATGAAAAAATATATATCTAAATCTCTTGTTAATCAAGAATATATTAATAATATTGTTTTAGAAGATCATGAAAGATTAATAACATTAGAAAAGTCCTTTAAAGAGTTTGATAAAAAACAAAGTAGTAATGCTGTTTATTTTTCAGGTCAAATATTTGATGCATATTTCAAAAATAAAAGATATATTTTCTAAGGCTAAAAAGGAAATTATAATAATTGATGGATATGCAGATATTACTGTACTTGATATGATATCTTCTTTAAAATGTGATGTTATTTTAATTGTTAAGAGTAATGCTAAGCTTTCAATGCAAGATATTAACAAATATAATTTACAATATAATAATTTAAAAGTTGTTTTTGATAATAGTTATCATGATAGATATTTTATTTTAGATAGAAAGAAGATATATCACTGTGGTGCTTCAATTAATCATGCTGGATCTAGAACTTTTTCTATTAATTTATTAGAAGATAATATGGTAATAAAGGCAATTCTTGATGATGTTAAAAAGATTATATAAATAGATATTTTATGTTGACTAATAAGTGCAATACATGGTAATATGAATACACTTACAACACTAGTCAGGGAGTGGAGGTGCAAAAATATGATAAATACTCAAGACGTAAGTGAAATAATATATGAAATAAGAGGAATGAAAGTTATGCTAGATTCTGATTTAGCTAGTCTTTTTGGTTATGAGACAAAAAACTTAAATAAAGCTGTTAAAAGAAATCTTAGTAAGTTTAGTGGATATGATTATTTTCAATTAACGAATGAAGAAAATGATGCTTTGAGGTTCCAAATTGGAACTTCAAAAACAAGGGGTGGAAGGAGAACTAATCCATATGTTTTTACTCTTGATGGCATAGAGATACTTACAACTTTTATCCATTCAATTAACTTAAGTGAAACTTTAAATACTATAAGAAAGGCATTTGATAAACCTAATTCATTAATAAGTACAAAAGACCTATTTTCTGCGGTAAATTCGGGCAATATTAAAGAAATGATATATGAGATTAATGGCGAATATATCATGTTAGATTCTGATTTGGCTATGTTATATGAATGTAAAAATGGTACCAAGGAAATTACTCAAAATGTTAAAAATAATATAGAAAAATTTCCTCCAAGATATTCGTGGATATTGAGTGATGAAGAGTATAAATCATTATCTTTGGTCAAAAATTTTGACCAAAGAATTAGTAGAAGAGGAAGAAATGGAAATCCAAGAGTTTTTACAGAACATGGTATAGCAATGCTTGCAACTGTTTTGCATACTCCAGTAGCTAGTAAAATTACAATTGCTATATTAGATGCTTTTCTGTTAATGAGTAAATATATTACTAGTTCTTTACTTAATCAAAAATACATAAATGATATTGCTTTAGAATCACATTCAATGGCTTTAGAAAATAAAAGGAATATTAAGCTTTTACAATCATCAATTACTGAAATTAGCAAAAGGAGAAAAACAAATGAAATCTATTTTTCAGGTCAAATATTTGATGCATATTCAAAAATAAAAGATATATTTTCTAAGGCAAAGAAAGAAATTATAATAATTGATGGATATGCAGATATTACTGTACTTGATATGATATCTTCTTTAAAATGTAATGTTTTTTTAATTGTTAAAAATAATGCTAAGCTTTCAGTGCAAGACATTAACAAATATAATTTACAATATAATAATTTAAAAGTTGTTTTTGATAATAGTTATCATGATAGATATTTCATTTTAGATAGAAAGAAGATATATCACTGCGGTGCTTCAATTAATCATGCAGGATCTAGAACTTTTTCTATTAATTTATTAGAAGATAATATGGTAGTAAAAGCAATTCTTGATGATGTTAAAAGCATAATTTAAAAGATGTTGATTATTCAACATCTTCTCTTATTTGTCTCTGTCAAGCATTCCGAGTAATCTAATAAGTTGTAGTATTTCAGATAAAGCTCCAGCTACATAAGTTAGTGCAGCTGCTGTTAACATGTTTTTAACACCATCTAAATCTCTATCGCTAGCCAGATTCATTTCATCAAGTTCTTTATGTGCACGGTTAGATGCATCTATTTCAACTGGTAAAGTTACTAATTGAAATAATACTCCAGCACCCACCATTATTATTGCTGCATATATCATATTTATATATTCTAAGAAAAAACCTAGTATCATTATTATATATGCTGCTCTTGAAATAAAACTAACTACTGGCACTAAAGCACTTCTTAATTTAAAGAAAGTGTATCCTTCTTTATCTTGAATTGCATGTCCACATTCATGTGCAGCTACCGCCATTGCGGCTACTGAAGTGTTATGATATATGTCTGTTGATAGCCTCACAACTTTTCTAGTGGGGTCATAATGGTCAGTAAGTGTTCCTTTTGTTTCTACTATGACCATATCATTTAGTCCGTTTTTATCTAGTATTGCTCTTGCTGTATCATATCCAGTAAGTCCATTACCATTTTTTCTTCTTGAATTGTTTTTATAGCTTGAATTAATATATATTTGTGCGATTAATGGCAATGCTATTATAAGTATTAATAAAAATAAATCTTGCATATTTTTTCATCTCCTAGATATATTATATCAAATAATTATGTGTTTTTTGTGAAATGTTTTAATTTTTTTTAATTAATTATTGAAGTATTTTTTTCTTATAGCTTTTTATTCCTTTTTAATATATAATTATAGTTAGAGATGATTTATTTATGAAGAAGAATTGTTTATTAGCATTTATTATATCTTTTGTAATTATAATGACTATGTTTATAGTGTGGGAAGTTGGCATAAGTAAAAACTTACTTTATTCAGATTATAGAATTGAATATTTTCCTTTTTTACATTTTTTAAAACATCCAAGTTTCTATTCATTTAATAATGGTATTGGAGATAGCATGGTTGGTATTATTGCTTATTATTTATTGAGTCCATTTAACATTCTTGTTTA
>CADBRE010000161.1 GCA_902797005.1 uncultured Erysipelotrichaceae bacterium
ATAATCATTAATAAAAAAGCTATTAAAAGATCTTTTTTACTCACAATTACCACCTCCTCATCCATAAGTATTTTCATCAAGTAAATCGTGTAGAGATGATTTGGTAAGACACCTAACAGTCTCATATTTTCCGTGTATTAATTATACCTCTTTATGATGCTGAGGTCAACACTAAAAGCAAAAATAAGTTTGTCATAAATGAAAGGCCACTGATTCTTTAGTGGCCTTTATTCAAACATTAAATTGACATCTATAATATTCTTGAAAGCTATTTTGATTTTATCTATTAATAGATATTTATCATACACATCAACTTTGGTTATCTTGCCATTAATAAAACTTATTTTATCAATGTTCCAATATTTAATTTCTACATTTAAATCATAAAGCATAGCTTCTGATATTTTTTCATTTATATTTTCAAGTGATTCTTCGGTAAGGGCTGGTTTAGATGTTTTTTCTCTTGACATAACAATAGATGATACATCTTTACCATTTAATAAAGAATTAAAAGGCGCCCATTTCATCATGCCTCTATCTATCATTTCTTATGACCTCCAATCGTTTCGTTTCTATATCTTATAGTTGAGTCTTTTAAAAGAGAAGAAGCAGGAAGAAGAGCATTCGTGCCATACTTTCTTTCTATTTCATCTTTAACTTTTAAGACTTTTCTTTTTTCTTCTTCTTTTTCAAATTCTTCAAATAGATTTAATTGTTTATAAGTATTGCTTTCAAGTTTACCTAGAGAGATACTAACTCTTCTAATAGGTAAATCTTCAGCGTAGTTATTAAGTAAATACAAGCAAGCTTCATATATATCTTCTTCCTTATCAGTCGCAGCACTTAACTTTCTAGAGTGATGAAATCCACCACCTACAGCTTTAGAATACCCAATGCCAAAACTAACTAAAGATGTAAGTTTGTTATTACCTCTAAGTCTTTTAGCCACAGTACTTGCCATTTCTCTTATTATAATTGAAACATTTACAGTATTATAATCTTTAAAAAGTATTTGAGAAAGTCCATAGCTTTTACTTTTAGGTACATATTTATTATCACTTATGATTGTATTGTCTATACCGTTCGCGTGCATCCAAAGTTCTTCTCCAAGAATACCAAATCTCTTTTTATAAAACTCTATTGTGTATTTATTGATATCACCAACTTTATATATACCTAAATTATTTAATTTCTTCATTGTTCTAGAACCTATAGACCACATCTTATCAAGTGGTGTAATTTCCCATAGTTTAGTTTTAACATCATTATAGGTCCACTTAGCAATATTATCTTTTGCACTTTTGCTTTCAGTATCAAGTGCGACTTTAGCTAGCAGCATATTTGGCCCAATCCCACATGTAGAAGTAAGACCTGTTCTTTCTTTAATAGTTTCCATTATCTTTTTAGCAAGTTCTGTGTCAGTCATTTTATACATCTTTAAATAGTCTGTAACATCTAAAAATGATTCATCTATGGAATAAACATGTAAGTCTTCTATAGAAACAAAGTCTAAGAATATATTTATAATTTCCTTACTTTTTCTCACATATAAACTCATTCTAGGAGTAGCAGTTATATATTTGATATCTTTAGGTATTTCAAAAACTCTTCCGCGTGAAGGCACGCCTAGTTCTTTCATCTTAGGAGTAACTGCAAGTGTAATCGCGCCACCACCACGAGAAGGATCTGCAACAACAAGTGGAGTAGTAAACGGATCAAGGCCCATATCAATACATTCACAAGAAGCAAAAAAGCTTTTTAAATCAATACATAATATATTTCTTTCAATCATATAATCACACCAACCTTTGTTCGTAAACATCATACCATAATTTTGTTTGCTAGTCTAGTGGTAAAATATAGAAATTATAGAATATACATATAGTACTTAATAATGCACTTTGACATTGATTGTATTTTGTGATAATATGTATTTGTAAGTGAAAACTTACATATAATAAAAAAGGAAACATTATAGCATTGCTATGATGTCTACCAAAATAGTTTCGGAGACATTTTAACCTATCACTAGGCTAAAGTGTCGTTTTATTTTAAAGTAATTACCAAAATGATAATTAGTTTTAAAATAGTAATTATAGATTCCAAAACCCCCTTGACGAAAGTTTTTTCATCCATAATTGCGGGACCTCCTTTCATAAAAAGTAAAATGGAGGTAGACACCAAAGCTACTATAATATTTCCGTAATAATTATATTAGCAAATGTACATAGTAAAGTCAACATAAAATCAAACGTTTTTTTGCTATAAAAACATAAAATATGCTATTTTTTTGTATTGCTTGATTTTTGTGCTTTTTATGCTAATATAGAGATAGGTGATAACAATGCCAAATAGAAATATTGATTCTTATTTTAAAGGAGTAATAGAAAATATAGATATTATTTTAAATAACGATTTTTATAAAAGAGAAGACAAACACGAATTGATAAGCGTTAAAAACAAGATAGTAAGCTGGCAGGAAAATTACAAAACGAAAAAATCTCTAATAGGAATAGACCCAAAAGATTTAGAGTATATAGATTTAGAAATAACAGACATATTTGATAAATATATGATTGCAGAATCGTACTATGAAAACTATACTGAAAGATTATCGTTTGATATAAGTCAATTAGAAAGTGCTTGGAAAGAAGAAATGCTTAGGAATAATAAATAATTACTATTTAAGTAAGAAGTAATATCTTGCTTTTTTCATATAATTAAATGGTGATATTATGAATAAGAGCTTGCCTAGTGTATATAAAGGAAAAGAAACAGTTAACATTAGAGAAGAAAATAAACTTAACACAAGAGATCTTATAATAAGAAAGAAGATTGATGATATATTTAAAAGCCCTAGCTTTGTATATAAAGAAAGAGTGATTATTACTACAACGAAGGGAGATAAACTAGAAAATATAATAGCAAGAAGCACTAATTCTATATTAACTTTAAATAATGAAGTAATACCAATAAATGAAATATTAGATATAAGGCTAGTGAAATAATGCTTGTTTTTCTCCAGCAAATATAAAAAAAGAGTATTACCTGGTGCAAATATAAGTTTTTTATGCTATAATCTATGGCGAAAGAGAAGTGAAGTAAATATGAACTTACCAAATATGATAGAAGCTAAAAAAAGAGATAAAAATGCCACGATAGAAGTGCATAACTATAATGATATAAAGATAGATGAATCACTAATGGGAGAGAAATACTTTGTTAGAACTTATGGATGCCAGATGAATGAACATGATGGAGAGAAGATAAAAGGTATTTTACAAAGTGAAGGATTAGTAGAAACAGACAATATTGAAGAAGCTAGAGTAGTAATACTTAACACATGTGCGATTAGAGAAAATGCTCACGATAAAGTATTTGGATACTTAGGTTTAGTTAAAAAACTTAAAGAAAGTAAAGATATCTTACTTGGAATATGCGGATGCATGGCACAAGAAGAAAGTGTTATTGATTTAATAAGAGATAGATACCCATATGTAGATTTTGTTTTTGGAACACATAATATAGATAAT
>CADBRE010000162.1 GCA_902797005.1 uncultured Erysipelotrichaceae bacterium
AAGAATAGCAAAACTGGAGATAATATACAAGATATAAATGGTACACATGAAAGTACGATTATGAATGTTGATTTTTCATATGTTGATGCCATTATACTTAAGAAGTATCCAAGCATTATTACAACCATTAATGGTGTTTGAAGCTGTGAAAAGTCTTCTTGTGATGTTGTCATAGATGCAAGTATTCCAGCTAGTAATGAATAAGCAATAAAGCTTAATATTATCATTAAGATTATGAATGGTAAACATTTTAATACATTGGCTAGCATGCCACTTTCTATAAATGTATTTACTAAGTTTACTCCCTGTTCACCAAAAGAAGCTACAATCGTTGTTTTTGTTACTACCATTCTAAGTGCTAAACCTAAAACTATATATAACACTAATAGCACACTTTGAAGAATGGCATATAAGTTTGATGTTATCATTTTAGCTAAGAAATGTGTTCTAGGATTTACACTTGATATTATTATTTCCATACTCTTTGATGTTTTTTCTTCATTTATTTCTGCACCAATCATTTGGGTTACCAATAATATTAGGAAGAAGAAAGGCATTATAAATACTGGAATTAGGAAGTTTCCTATAGTTTCCATCATCTCATAGTTTTCATCTAGTTCATCAGTTAAATATGTTCTTGTTATTTCTATGTTATTGTATATCTTTGCTAATTCTTCTTCTGGCAATCCACTTTCTGCTAAAGCTATGTTTGTTTTAATTGTATTTAAGTTTGAAGTTAGCATTTGAAGTGTTATTGCATCTACATATTCATATGTAATTATTTCTGATTTGTATAAGCCATTTTCTTCATTAATAAGTACAATTATGTCATTGTCTTCCTTATCAACGATGTCTTTTTTTAGTTCATCTACTGACTTTTCGGGTTTAGCTATTTTAGCATCAGCTCCAACCATTTCTAGTGCTTCTGCATTTTCATAAGCTTTTTCAAGTTGGTTATAGAACTTGCCTGTGTTGTCGTAAACATAAATTAAAGTGTCGTTATCAAAATCTCCACCAAGTCCTTTTATTATTGAGTCTACATTTAATAATGCAACAACAATTACTAGTAATACTATATTAACTATTTTAAACCATTTAGTATTTATTTTCTTTTTTAATCCATCTTGAACTAAAAGTGATAGTTTACTTCTCATATGATGCACCTACTTTCTCAATAAATATTTCATTTAATGAAGCATCTTCTAATAAGTATTTAGTTATATTCTTAGATTTGCTTATCTCTTTAAACACTTTTGTATTTACTTCTTTATTTTCTATAGATATTGTATATGTTCCTTTGTTTTCTTCTATTTTTAATACACCTGGAATTTCTTTTATTTTATCTATGTTTATATCTCCTTCAACTAGAATGTTTTTCTTTCTATAGTTTTCTTTTATTTCTTTTAGATTTCCTTCAAGTACAGTTTTACCTTTAACAAGTATTACTAAACTATCACAGAAGTATTCTACATGATCCATTCTATGTGATGAGAATATAATGCTTGTCCCTTTGTTTTTTAGTTCCATGATTAAATCTTTGAATAGTTCAATATTTATTGGATCTAATCCTGAGAAAGGTTCATCTAATATTAATAGTTTAGGTTCATTTATTATTGACATTATTAACTGAACTTTTTGTTGATTACCTTTACTTAGTTCTTTAATCTTTCTGTTTTTATATTCTGGTATTTCTAGTTTAGCTAGTAACTTATCTAGTCTTTCATTTATTTCTTTATTTGTTAGTCCTTTTAAACCACCATAAAGGTAAGCTTGTTCTAGGACTGTTAGTTTAGTAAGTAAACTCCTTTCTTCAGTTAGAAATCCTATTTGGTCTGTTACACTGTAGTCTATTTTCTTTCCATTGAATAAGATTTCTCCTTCAGTTTTGTCTAATAGTCCAGTTATCATTCTAAATGTTGTTGTTTTACCTGCTCCATTGACTCCTAGTAAACCAAATATTTCTCCATCCTTTACTTCAAATGATAGATCATCTACTGCTTTTACTTTGTCATAGTATTTTGTTACGTGTGATACTTTTAACATATTTTCCTCCATTTCTTTTTAGATTAATATCCACTCATTTTTATTATTTAAACAACCACAAATTCATTTTATAATTGTATTTACTTTGTTTATTAGCATTTTACAAACATCTACATCACCTATTATAGTTACTCCAAATGTTTTATATCCTATTCTATTTATACTAGTTCCACAGTGATATATAGTCTTTTCATCTAATATAAAATATCTATCGTGAAATGTGTTATCATAGTAAACTTTTAGGTTGTTGTATTGCATATTGTATTTATTAACATCTTGAATAGTCAATAGATTTTTAGGCCTTGTAATTATCTTGACATCAACTTTCAATCTTTTAATTATATCTAATAAAGTATTATCTGCATATGCATCTATTATTACTAGACTTTTGCTTGCTTCTTTGAAAATATCTAGTATTTTACTGTAAGCATCATAAATTTGACCATTAAAGTATATTTCATTTATTTTTTTCTTTTCTTCAAACTTATCAAATGATTGCTGCAACA
>CADBRE010000163.1 GCA_902797005.1 uncultured Erysipelotrichaceae bacterium
ATGGAAGCTAATGGGATTATAAGAGTAAAAAAATACTTATGTAAATAAGCATAAAAAAATTTTAAAAACTGATATTAACAAAATGATTAAAAGAGAATATAAGAAAGAAGGAATGAAAAATGAAAAAATTAAATGATACTATGTTAATGGATGATTACGAATTAAAAATGGGGCAAACATATTTTGATGCAGGTGAAGCTGATACTGAAGTTGTATTTGATATATTCTTTAGAGTTAATCCTTTTAATGGGGGATATACAATTTCGGGAGGATTAGACAATATTATAGATTATATAAACAATTTTAAGTTTGAGAAAGATGATATTGATTATTTAAGAAGTACAGGGCAGTTTAGTGAAGAATATTTAAAATATCTAGAAAACTTAAAGTTTACTGGTGACATATATGCTGTACCAGATGGAACAGTAGTTTTCCCAAATGAACCTGTTATTACAGTTAAAGCGAAAACTGTGGAAGCACAGCTTTTAGAAACAGCCTTACTTGCACATTTCAATCATGCTTCACTTGTTACAACAAAAGCAAAAAGAATAACAGAGGCAGCTAAGGGAAGAGGAGTTATGGAGTTTGGTGCAAGGCGTGCAAGAGGAACCGCCAGTGCATACGAAGCAAGCAAATACAGTATTGTAGGAGGATGCATAGGAACTTCTAATGAGAAAGCAGCTAAAGAGCTAGGAATCAAAGCTATGGGAACAATGGCACATTCACTTATTACATTTTATAACGATGAGAGAAAAGCGTTTATAAAGTTTGCTGAAAGTAATAAAGATAATTGCTTATTCTTAGTTGATACATATGACACATTAAGAAGTGGAGTACCTAATGCAATATGGGTTGCAGATAATTATTTAAAACCAAATGGAATTAAGTTCAAAGGAATAAGAATCGATAGTGGAGACTTGGCTTACCTTTCTAAAGAAGCAAGAAAGATGCTTGATGAAGCAGGATATACTGATGCGCAGATATGCTTATCAAACGGACTAGACGAGTACACAATAACTTCATTAATAAATCAAGGAGCGCAGTTTAATTCATTAGGTGTAGGAGATAACATTTCAGCTTCAAATGATAGACTTGGTGGAGTATACAAATTAGTGGCAGTCAAAGAAAATGAGTTATTTGCTCCTCGCATTAAAGTAAGCAATGATGCAATAAAGACAATAAACCCAGGATTCAAAAAAGTAGTTCGTTTCTATGATAACGAAACAGGCTATGCTATAGCTGATGTAGTTGCTTTAAAGGATGAAGTAATAAATAAAGAAGAATATGTTTTAGTTAATCCATTACATGAATGGCAAGTACAAACTATTAGAAACTATACTGTTAGGGAACTACAAAAGCCAATATTTGTTGGTGGAAAGCAAGTATATGAAATGCCTAGTTTAGAGGAAAGAAAAGAGTATTGTAAAAAAGAAATGAACACTATTTATCCAGAAGTTAAGAGATTAGAAAATCCACATTTATACTATGTAGACTTATCAAAAAAACTATTAGAACTAAAGAAGGCTTTAATAGAAGAACACATGGTTAATGCTGAAGAAAGAGGTTACACTTATGCGCTTAGAAAAAATTAAAGAGTTAGAAGAAAAGATAGATAAACTTAAAGTACTAGAACTTAAAAGATTAAATACTGAAGCTAGGTTTTTAAAGACTGAAAGTTATGAAGTTCACCTTGCAGGCGGTCAGATCTTTACAAGAGAGAAATTACTTAAAGCTGGTAGGGACGGAAATGCTGTTATAATCTTGCCTTATATAAATGAAAAAGAAGTACTAATAACAATCGAGCCTAGAGTATTTACTAAAAGAGGTGTAGGTATAGGGTTAGCTGCAGGATATATAGAAAAAGGAGAAGAACCAATAGAAGCTGCAAGAAGAGAACTTCTAGAAGAAACTGGCTGCATGGATGCTAATTTTATAAATCTAGGAAGTTTTTATCAAGATACAGGTTGTTCAGCCAGCTATAATACTTCATTCTTAGCAACAGACTTAAAGAATTTTACAAGTCAAAGACTAGATAAGGATGAATATATTGAAAATATGATTATCAGAGAAGAAGAGTTAGAAGATCTTATAGAAATGGGTTATATAAATGATGCTAATGCACTTATAACAATAGAAAAAGCAAAGAAATATTTAAGGAGGAAGA
>CADBRE010000164.1 GCA_902797005.1 uncultured Erysipelotrichaceae bacterium
TGAGCATATAAGCATGACTGAAAGAAGAAGCGATGAATGTGAATACGAAGTAAACGATATGAAAATAGCAGAGTATATGGAAAAACACATAGGAAGTGAATATAAAGCAAGAATAAGTGGAGTCTCAAAACAAGGTTTCTTCGTTGAAACTGAAAAGCACATAGAAGGATTTGTGAGCTTAGATACATTAAAAGGCTATTATACAGTTAGTGAAGATAATCTCTATTACTTAGACAGAAAGAAAAGAAGAGTATTTACTTTAGGAGAAGAAGTATTTGTAAAATGTATAGGCGCTTCTAAAGAAAGAAGGGAAGTAGACTTTACTTTAGTGGAGGGAACTTATGGAAATAATAAATAGAAAAGCTAGATTTAATTATGAAATAATAGATGAGATAGAAGCGGGAATAGAACTTAAAGGAACTGAAATAAAATCAATTAGAAAAGGATCAGTTTCTATGGATGATGCTTATGCTAGAATAAAAAAAGGAGAAGTTTTCCTAACTAATATGTATATAGCTAGATATGAAGAAGGAAACATCTTTAATCATGATGAAAGAAGAGAAAGGAAGCTTTTGCTTCATAAAAATGAAATAAATAAACTAGCTAAACAAATAGAGCTTAATAGATACACTTTGGTACCTTTGAAAGTTTACTTCAAAAAGAATAAAGCTAAAGTACTTTTAGGTCTGGCTAGAGGGAAAAAACTATATGATAAAAGAGAAACTATTAAAAAAAGAGATCAAGAAAGAGATAGCAGATATAAATTGAAATAATTTGTACATAACATTTACAAAATAAATCAATAAGTATAATTTACTATTGATTTATTTCTCACTTTTTTGATAAAATTATATATAGTAAGGAAGATGGTATTAATGAATAAAAAATATATAATAATCTCAGTAGTTGCTGTAATGCTAACTGCTGCTCTAGGCATCTCATTTGCGTATTTTGCACCTGCAATAGAAGGAACAGGAAAACAAATGACAATAACTTCAGGTCTATTATCATTAGATGTTGCTGATTCAAATGTGGTAGTAACACCTACATCAGCATTAAAACCTATTTTAGCATCACAAGTAGACACAAGTACAGATGCTTATAGAAACACATTTAGTGTAACAAGAAGTAATAACTCATTAGATGCATGTTATTCAATAAGTTTAGTAGTAGATTCAATAGGTACGAACTTAATAAACAAATGGTTTAAATACAAACTAACTGATGGCACAAACACTGTAACAGGAAACTTTATAAATGCTTCTGCAGGCGCTACTAAAGAACTATTAACTGGATATTATAAAGCAAAAACAGATAGTACAACAAGTAATTACACTTTAACATTATGGCTTGAATATGATTCAGTAGAAGACCAATCATCAATATTAACTAGTGAAGAAAGCACACGAACATTCTCAGGACACTTAATGGCAACTGCAACTAATGGTACTTGTCCAGCCCAGGGGGGGGGTATAAATTAGTAGACAAAATACTATCAGACAACTGGGCTGAGAAAGAATCTGCTGTTCCAGAAAGAACAGATCTTAATAGAGCTTATACATCTTCTATAAAAACCTTATTTAAGACTAACAATGCTGAGCTAGGCGAAAGAGTATATTACTTTGCTGGTGATGCAATAAACAACTGGGTTAAATTTGGCAAATATACTAAAGATTCAAGCATTTGGATAGGATATAATACAAATAATGAATCAAATAATTTCGCTAGTCAGTCAGCTTGTGAAAGCTCTGAATACAATATTAATTGTCACTTACTATATGAAGCAGGTGACGATATCTACTGGAGAATAATAAGAACAAATGAAGAAACAACAGGTGGTGGAGTAAGACTACTTTACTCAGGAACAAACCCAGAAACAATAGATGGATATATAGGATTTAGTAAATTTAATTCCTCTTTTAATGATCCGGCATATTTGGGTTACATGTATGGTGAAATCGGGAAAAGTGATAGTCAAGATAGAGGAACCGCTCATGACAGCGCTATAAAGACTTATATAGATTCATGGTATGAAGACGTGTTTGATGGGACAAATTATGAGAATGTAATAGACACAAAAGCAATCTATTGCAATGATAGAAGCGTAGGTAATAGTTTTGACTATGCTTCTGATTTAGAAGTTAAAGATATTTACTATGGCTTTAAGAATAGAATTACAGAACCTTCGTATGCTTGTAACGTTACTTCTTTAGGATATAATAATTACTTTAACTCTGATACAGATGCACTTCGTAAAAATGATAGATTTTCGGTTGACAACGAATATGGAAATGGTGCTTTAATTTATAACGTAGCATTGATGACAGCAGATGAAGTGGTTTTTGCAGGTGGAAAAAGTAGCGTTAATAATCAAAATGCATGGTATTATTTAAATGCTAAAGTAATACCAAATTCTATAACTGCAAATAGACAATGGTGGACAATGAGTCCTAGTGCTTATTATGGAGCGCGTCTCGCTCTTTCGTGGCTCGTTTACGGTTCTACACAACCCGGGCAACTCAAATACCATTATGGTGTAGTGCTTTTAAGTGCTGTTAGGCCGGTCTTATCACTTAAATCTACTACTATGTGGGCTTCTGGTGATGGAACTGCATCAAATCCATATCGTATTGTTGAAAACTAAAAGATATTTAATTAAATACAAACTGATTAGTAAATAATCAGTTTTTTCTTTTTCTTTATAAATGTGCTTGAAAAGAAATGAAGATTAATATAAAATGAACTTATATGGAGGATAGTCATATGAAAACAGTCACACTATTACCTGCAGATATATATCAAGTTGTAAATAAGAGTTTATTAAATGAAAGTGATAAGCTTGTTTTAAGTATGCTTTACATGCCTATTATTGGCAATAAAGCTGTTACACTTTATAATACTTTATACCATGAGCTTAAAGCTAATGGGTATATTTCTGAAGAGTTAACTCATCATCATTTAATGACTAATTTAGGTGAGAATCTAGATAGTTTAAAAGAAGCAAGAGTTAAACTTGAAGGAATAGGACTTTTAAAGACTTATTATATGGAAGGTAGTGTTAGTTCATATGTTTATGAATTATATAGTCCAGTAACTGCACATGAGTTTTTTAATCATCCTATTTTCAATATGGTGTTTTATAATAATGTTGGTAAAGAAGAGTATTTGAGAATTAAATCTTATTTTAAAGTGCCTAAGATAGATTTAAGTGGCTATACTGATATTACTAGTCCTTTTGATATGACATTTGCTAGTCAAAGTTATAATAGTTTTGAACTTGAAAATAAAGATGAAATAGCTAGTAAGAATAAAAGAGGACTTGAGTATGAAAGTTTATTTGATTTTGATGCTTTTATAAGTAGTATGCCTAGTAAGATAATGAATGAAAAAGCATTAACTAAAAGCACTAAAGAGTTAATTACTAATCTAGCATTTTTATATAAGTTAGATCCGTTTACAATGGCTGATATAGCTAAGGTATGTTTAAATGAAAAGGGACTTATTGATAAAGAAGAGTTAAGAACTAAGACAAGAAGATATTATGAGTTTAACAATGATGGTAGATTACCTTCTCTGATGTTTAAAAATCAGCCTGATCATTTAAGAAGTGCTAAAGGGGACAATAGCTTTATTGGTAAGTTAATTAATGTATTTGAATCTACTAATCCATATGATTTCTTAAAGAGCAAATATAAAGGTGTTAAACCTACTGAAAGAGATATGAAGATTTTAGAGATGCTTATAGTGGATTTAAAGCTTAATCCTGCTGTTGTTAATGTCTTAATTGATTATGTATTAAAAACACAAAACAATCGCCTAGTAAAGGCCTATATCGAGACTATCGCGGGCGAATGGAAGAGGAAAGGAATAGAAACAGCTAAAGAAGCTATGGAAATAGCAGAAAAGACACATAAGAAACTAAATAGTGTTAAAGAAGAAAAGAAAGTTAAAGAAAAGAATGAAATAACACCTGATTGGTTTAATAAGAATATAGAGAAGGAAGAGATAAATAGTGAAGAGAAAGAGGAACTAGAGAATTTCTTGAAGGAGTATAATTAGTAATCAGTTGTCAAAGATTTATTTACAA
>CADBRE010000165.1 GCA_902797005.1 uncultured Erysipelotrichaceae bacterium
GGAGTATCTTCTATAATTGATATCTTTTTACCAGCTATTCTATTAAAAAGAGTACTTTTACCAGCATTTGGTTTACCTACTAAACATATTGTTTTCTTTTTCATAAAGGTCACTTCCTTTTCGCCTTTAGATTATATCAAACTTTTTGCATAAAATAAAGTACATAAATGTTTTTTTATCTAAAAGCTTGTTTTTTGGTAGTTATAATTTATCCAAAAGAAAAGAACTTATAGTTTTACTATTAAGCTCTTCTAAATATTTTAAATATTATAATTCCGGTTAAGCTTCCAAATGTATCCAGAATAACATCTTTAACTTCTCCACTTCTTCCATTAACATATATTTGATGAAGTTCATCACTACTTGCATATAAACAGCATAGTACTAGGACTATTATTAATTCTTTATAGCTTATTTTTCTATAGTCTTTTATGACATTAATCATTAGTAAACCTAGCACCAAGTATTCTAGAAAATGCGCAGTTTTTCTAACTACATTACTAGAAGTAGAAACAATTAAATCTAGCTTTTCTTCAGTTATATTTTGACCAGTTAAATTATAAAATGTTTTAACTGTATATTCAATTGCTCCAGTACTAAGTGATCCAGATTCTTTTCCTCCTTGACTAGAGAAAAAGAAAATCATTATCATCCATAAAACTAATATAATTATATTTATTACTTTTTTCATTACTGGTAACTCTCCAATTCCACATATTTTAAATTCTCAAAATATTTTAAAATATTATCTATTGCTTCTTCTATATTAATATCTAACCAATTTACTTTAGGATTATTTAAATTCTTTGTATAAATACTAGATTTCATTATTTTAAAAAGTCTAAATCCAAATCTCTTGTAGCTCTACACTTATCTTTAGATATTGAATGCATTACTACTCCACCTTTAATTGTAATATGTTTTTTAAATCTACTTTTATATATTTTCGATAGTATTATGTCTTGCACAGCTTTTGATTCAACATCATCTACTATATAGCCTAAATCCAAATATTTATTAATTATTTCCTCTATATTCACTAAAAAACCTCTCGCTGTAATATATCAAATAAGTTTACTTCGTTTTTAAAAAGTGCTATGTATTCCTCAATCTTATACATATCAAGTTCACAACTAATTTGTCTATAGTTTTCAATTATTTCTTTATAATAATCAAAAGGAATAGATGCTCTTTTACGAATTAATTCAATTAATAATCTTTCTCTGTCATACATATTGACTTTATTGTCGTTAATATCCACTTGTATTTTCCCCTTTTCAAGTATATCCTTAGTCATAAATATTTGAGTTATTGTCTCATCATTTATTTTATTGGAATTCCTATTTGTAGCTAAAAATACTTTTTGAGGAATTACATCTGTTAGATTATAAAAGTAGAAAGCAGAATCCATCGTAATAACACCGCTTTGGTATTTTTTTGAAACCACAGCAATAGGATTTACATATTTTTTATCAGAATATATGTTATTTTTAAGCTTATATATTTCATTCCTTTCAATCGTTTTTTTTACATTATTCCTTGTTCCATATTTTTTAATCATTTCTTGAAATGTATACATCATTTAAATTCGCCATTATAATTATAACATAATACCCCCACACAATTCAATGGTTTGTGGGGTGTTATGCAAATAAAAGGCTTTTTATCTCCGTCAATTATGCACATGCTATTAATATTGTTAGCATGACATTTTTGTCAAGGCTAAATTATTATAAACAAAAGGCTATTTTAACAATAGCCTGATTTTTAATCTCTAGCAAATAAATCTCTAGTGTATACTTTATTGCCTAAAATCTTAACTTGTTCGTCTATTCTGTTAACAAGTGCTACATCTACTAGTTTACTAAATTCTTCAAAATCTCTTATTACTTTACATCCAGAAAACTCTTCGCTAGCTAACGTTGGCTCGTATATCACTACATTAATTCCTTTTTCTTTTAATTTCTTCATTATATCTTGAATTGAACTGGCTCTAAAGTTATCACTTCCAGATTTCATAATAAGTCTATAGATTCCAACTATCTTTTCTTCATCTATACTGTTTTCATTTAATAACTCTTCTATTCTATTAGCTATAAATGTCTTTCTTGTTTCATTGCTCTTTACTATAGCTTCTATTAAGTTTTGTGGTACATCTTTGTAGTTTGCTAAAAGTTGTTTAGTATCCTTTGGAAGACAATATCCACCATAACCAAATGAAGGGTTATTATAGTGAGATCCTATTCTTGGATCTAAACCAACGCCTTCTATTATATCAAGAGCATTAAGTCCTTTTATTTCTGAATATGTATCAAGTTCATTAAAGTATGCTACTCTAAGAGCTAAGTAAGTATTTGCAAATAGCTTAACTGCTTCTGCTTCAGTGCTTCCCATAAACTTTACTGGAATGTCCTCTTTTAAACTGCAATCTAACAAAAGATTAGCAAACTCACTTGCTCTTTCTGATATTTCTCCCACTATTATTCTAGAGGGATATAAGTTATCATATAATGCCTTACCTTCCCTTAAAAACTCAGGTGAAAACATAATATTATCTATATTATATTTCTTCTTCATATTTTCTATAAATCCAACTGGTACAGTAGACTTAACTACCATAGTTGTATCTATTCCTAAATCTTTAACTTTAACTATTATATCTTCTACTGATGAAGTATCAAAGTACCCGCTTATTTCATCATAATTGGTTGGCGTACTAATTATAACAAACTTAGCTCCATTAAATGCATCTTTATAATCTAGTGTTGCTCTTAAATTAAGATTCTTTTCTTCAAAATACTTTTCTATATATTCATCTTTAATAGGACTTATCCTATTATTTATCATATTTACTTTCTCGGGTATTATATCTAAAGCTACTACTTCGTTTTTAGTACTTAAAAGTGTTGCCAAAGATAATCCTACATACCCTGTTCCTGCTATAGCTATTTTCATTTTATACCTCCATATAATTATTTTAGTCTTTTAATTAAAAATTAGTTTTTGTTTTTTTAATAATCTCTTTATTATTTTTGAAATGATATTTTTATAGTATTTAAAGTTTTCTGTTTTATAAAAGAATAATATTAATAAAATATTTGAAATTACTAGAGAACAAATCATGCTTACTAATACTGACAAAAATGCTCCTTCTATTAAAAACAAATTATTAATCATATTTGTAATTATAATTATAACAGAAAAAACAAGTATATATCCAAGCGTTTCTTTTGCATAATTTATATAACTTCTATTAAATAGTTTTTTATAAACAAATTTAGGATAACTATAAAGCCATAATACTAATCCGGATATTATGGTTCCGATGAACACTCCAGATAATCCTATTTTTATTACCAATAATATTGATACAACTATATTAATTATCGATTCAATTATTGGAACAAATCTGTCTTCTTCAAAAATTCCAGCAGCTTCTTTGAAAGTGCTATAGCTTAATCTCATTATTTTTTGATAATAATTAATTACTAATATTAATAAAACAATATTTGGAAGTAAGTATTCATTGCCAATCCATAATTTTATAAAAGGTTCCATAACTACATATAAACATGTGGCTGAAAAAGATGCTATCCAAAAATTTGCAAATCTAATTTTAACAAATGTATTATAGTTTTTTTCAATATTGTTTTCCACTAACAAATCACCAACGCTTGGGGTTAACGATGTAATAATATTACCTAATAATGTGTTTAGCGCATTTATTATTAAATAATAATTTGAGTATAATCCTACCATTCCTAAACCTAAAAATTTTGAAATAATGATATTGTCAGTCCCCAATACA
>CADBRE010000166.1 GCA_902797005.1 uncultured Erysipelotrichaceae bacterium
TGTAGATTAGCTCCTAAAATGATACAAAAAAATTAAAATATTTGGTAATTAAATGAGACGATTATATAGATTAAAGGCAAGCAATAATAGCTTGTCTTTTACTATGCCTTGAAATATAATATAAAACAAAAAAAGGATGAGACAAACCCATCAAAGTTATTTCATCCTTTTTACCCATCGAGGTGATTAATATAATACTAGTATTTTTACAAAAAATCAAGTCAGAAATGACAATTTCTGAAAAAATTAATATATATGAAGAAGCAATAAACTTTCCAGGATTAAAATGTGGATGTGGATGCACTGATTTTAATGTGCATGGATATTATTTTAGAAATGTAGTGACGTTAGAAGAAGCTTATACAATAAGGATACAAAGAGTAAAGTGCAATAGATGCGGTAGAACACATTCAATAACACCATCATTTTTATTTCCATATTATCAAACTGTAGCAGAAGTAATAATAGAAAGCACAAGTAAAATGATAGATGAAGAAAAAAGCACAGTAGAAGTAGAAAAAGAAACAGGAATATCAAGACAAAAGCTATTACAGTGGAAAAAGAGATATTATGTTTTAAAAACAATAATTAGGGAAACATTTAGTAAAGTATTAAAAGTAAAAGAGTTTTTTGATGAGAAAAAGAGACTACAAGTTTACCATAACTGGAAGATGATTTTTTTAATCCAAAAGACCACATAACTTTTTCGTGTACAGTGGCAAATAAACGAGTTAAAGTAAAAAGCGATTGTGAGAGGAGGAAAAGAAAAGTGAATCATGATCGTTTAGACTTGTTTAAATACAGTGTAATAAGTCCTTTAATAAGGAGCCAAGGGATTAGTCTATCCCAAGGATTTGAAGAATTATCAAGAAAGGAATATTGGTATCAAGGTAAAACAGTTAAAGTAAGTCCTTCAACTATAAAAAGATGGTATTATAAGTATAAAAAAGAAGGATTTGATAATTTAGAAAGAAAGGTAAGAAATGATAAAGAAAAGCCACGAAAACTAGATGATAATGCAACAAATTATATAATTCATTTAAGAGAAAAATATCCAAAGATGACAACAAAGAAAATATATGAGAAATTAGTAGAAGATGATTATTTATCTACTGATGTGAGTATAGATGTTGTTTATGACTACTGTAAAACTAATGATATGATGAGAAAGAAAGCATTAAAAGAAGATAGGAGAAGATTTGAAAAAGAGCATCCCAATGACTTATGGCAAGGAGATACAACACCAGGACCATACATATTAATAGATGGAATAAAATATAGAACACATCTAATACATTTTATAGATGATTATTCAAGATTAATAGTCGGGCATGGATTTTATATGAATGATAATGCAGTTAATGTGCAGAAAGTCTTAAAAGAAGCCATAAAGAAGCATGGACTACCTAAGCAAATATATTTAGATAATGGAAAAAGTTATACAAATGAACAACTTGATTTAATATGTGCAAGACTAGGTGTTAAATTAAAACATACACCTGTAAGAGATCCGGAATGTAAAGGGAAAGTAGAAAGATGCTTTAGAACTGTACAAGATGGATTCATTAATACATTTGATTGGAATGAAATAAAGTCTTTAGAAGATTTAAATAAGAGATATGATGAATATTTGTATTCAAATTATACAAATAAGGTTCATAGTGAAAAGAAAAATACACCAAATAATGTATTTCATATAGGGATAGAACAGGTAAAAATAGACTATTTAGAAGAAGAAAAAATAGAAGAAGCTTTTATGCATCAAATAGAAAGAAAAGTATCAAAAGATAGAACTATACAGATAGATAATGAATTGTATGAAGCACCTATAGAATATAAATTGCAAACTGTTAAGTTAAGATATTATATAGATAAGCCAAAAGATATATGGATATATGAAAATAATGAAAGAAAAGAAAAATTAACTGTTTTAAACAAACAAGAAAACAGTAAAATAAAAAGGATAAATAAAATAAGTTTTAACAATGTAGCAAATGATGAAAGTGATGTAAAGGAGATGGAAGAAAATGAATGCAAATAGTTATTATGGAATAAGTAAAAATATGTTTCAAAAAGAAGTTGAAGCAGAACAATTATATCAAAGCAGTTCTTATAAAGAAGGGATGAATAGATTAGAATATTTAAAAGAAGTAAAAGGAATAGGCTTAGTAACAGGAGTTACAGGAGTAGGAAAAACAACCTTAATGAGAGGATTTGCAGAGAGTTTAAATAAAGATAAATATAATGTTATATATATTTCATTAACTAACTCTAAAAGTTTTGAGTTTTTAACGATAATATGCCAAGCATTAAGAATAAGTTTAGGTGATTGTTACTTATCAAATATAAAAAGAAGAATACAAGAAGAAATAATAAAACAAAAGAAAGAATATGGAAAAGAAACAATAATTATAATAGATAATGCAGAAAAACTAAAGAAAGAAATATTGTGTGATTTTGACTTTTTATATGAGTTTCATTATGATAGCGAAGATTATACAAGTATTGTACTTTGTGGTGAAGCAGATATAACAAAAGAATTAAAAAAGAGTACGTATGAAAGCTTAAGACAAAGATTGGTATTTACATATCATTTGCAAGGGTTAGAAAGAGAAGAAACAAAAGAATATTTAAAAACAAGATTTGAATTAGGTGGGCAAAGCAAAATGATATATACTGATAATGCAGTTAATGTACTTCATAATGCATCACATGGAATAATAAGAAAACTAAATACTTTAGTCAACCTAAGTATGATAGTAGGATATCAATTAAAAAAAGAGCAAATAGATGAAGAAATGGTAAGAGTAGCAGTCGAAGAAAGTGAATTATAATATTATTAAAGCAAGTCAAAAAACGGCTTGCTTTAAAAACTACAAAAAAGTACTTGAAAACAGAAATAGAAAATGGTATTATTAAGATAGTCAAAGAAGGTAGATGGATTTGACTTTATTTGATACTAAATTGTCTCAAATAAAAAGCAAAAATTTGGATCAAATAAAAACCAAATCTACA
>CADBRE010000167.1 GCA_902797005.1 uncultured Erysipelotrichaceae bacterium
CGTGGAGGTAATGACAATATATCGATTGCTTATTTAAGTGAGGTTGGTGAGTAGAGTGATAATTAAAGGTAGTAAGATTAATGATAGATATTCAATAATTAGAACACTAGGAGAAGGTGGGATGGCTAATGTTTATTTAGCTTATGACACTATACTAGATAGAAATGTTGCTGTTAAGGTATTAAGAGGAGATTTACAAGCAGATGAAAAGTTCGTGCGTCGCTTTCAAAGAGAAGCGCTTTCTGCATCAAATTTGTATCACCCTAATATAGTTCAAATATATGATTTTGATCAATGGGAAGATAATTATTACATAGTTATGGAATATGTAGAAGGTAGAACGCTAAAACAGCTTTTAAAAAGAAGAGGGGCTTTAACTGTAACTGAAGTCATAGATATTATGAGCCAAGTTACTGATGGAATGGCGCATGCTCATGATGCTTATATTATACATAGAGACATAAAACCTCAAAATATTATGATTCTTGACAATGGACTTATAAAGATAACTGATTTTGGAATAGCAATGGCACTTAATAATACTCAGCTTACTCAAACTAATAGTGTTATGGGGTCAGTTCATTATTTGCCTCCAGAACAGGCTGCTGGTAAGGGATCTACTATAAAAAGCGATATATATTCAATGGGTGTTTTGATGTATGAACTTTTGGCTGGAGAAGTACCTTTTAAGGGAGATAATGCTGTTGAAATAGCGCTTAAACATTTAAAAGAACCGCTACCATCTATTAGGAAAATATTACCAGAACTACCTCAATCTTTAGAGAACATAATAATAAAAGCAACAGCTAAAAATCCTGCTAATAGATATAAAGATGCAAGAGAAATGCATCAAGATTTAATAACAGCTATGGATGAATCAAGAATTAATGAAAAAAGATATGTTTATCCATATCCGGAAAATGATAATGAGACAACAAAAGTTCTTGATGAAGCAGTTAAGGAAGTTAAGATGCAGGAAACAAAGGAAAGTGATGACTTTATGAAAGAAGAAGATACTGGTCAAAGTAAACTTTTAATAATTCTTGCAAGTATATTTACAGGTTTAATTGTATTACTTTTAGTCCTTGTTTACTTATTACCTAAACTTTCTGGGAGTAAGACACTAGAAATACCTGATTTAAGTGGCAAGAGTAAGAGCGAAGCCATTAGTACATTAACTAAAATGGGATTTAATTTAACTTGTTCAGACGGTAAAGACACTAATGAAGAAGCTTCTGATACAGTGGAAATTGGATATGTTGTAAGAACTGATCCTGAAGCTGGTACTACTGTAAAAGAAGGAAGAAGTGTATGTATTAAGGTTTCTTCTGGTGAAGCAAGTTTTGAACTATCTGACTATATTGGTAGAAACTATCTAGAAGCTAAAGGGGAATTACAAGCTGAATGTAAAGAAGTTGGATGTATTGTTAATGTAGATAAGAAAAAAATTAAGGAAGAAGACAAAGATAAGTATAAAGATGATGAAGTTTTAGAAACACTTCCAGAAAGTGGAGAAGTAATAAAGCGAGGCAGTAAGATAATTTTATACATTCCTGATGTAGAGGTTTTATATCCTGATTTTAGTACATTTACTGAAGAAGAACTTGATGAATACGCTACTAAATATGGATTAGTATTACAAAAGGAATATCAAGAGAACTCTATTTTAGAGCCAGGTACAATTACTTATCAAAATAGGAAAAAAGGTGATCCAGTAGTTGCTGGAGTTACATTAAAAGTAACAATTACTAAAGCTCCGCAGGCGGTTGAAGATGTCGTTCTTCCTGTAGAAGAAAATGGAGAAAGCGAAAGCACAAATGAATAATAGCATAGGAAAAATAGTTAGTATTAATAAAGATTTATATAATGTAAGAGAAGGAGAAAGCGTCTTCTCTCTTTCTGTTAGGGGAAAACTTAAAAATATTAAATTGACTGTTGGTGATAATGTAGAGTTTAATAAAGATACTTTAACTATAGAAAAAGTTTTAGAAAGAAAAAACACTTTGGAACGTCCTTTAGTCTCTAATATTGATGAACTATTTATAGTGGTTAGCTCTCATCTGCCTAAATTCAGTACTTATTTAATTGATAAGTTTTTGGTGTTAAGCGAAGCAAATAATATAAAGCCAGTTATAATAGTTACTAAACTAGATTTATGTACTAAAGAAGAATTGAAAGAGATTAAAAAGGCATTAAAGTATTATAAAAAAATTGGATATAAAGTTTTAACTAATAAAAATATATTTAGAATTAAAAGAGAGATGAAGGGTAAAGTTTTGGCATTGGCTGGGCAAACTGGTGCTGGTAAAAGTACATTATTAAATAAAATTGACAAGTCTTTGAATCTTGAAACAGGTGAAGTAAGCCAGGCACTAGGAAGAGGGAGACATACAACTAGACTTACTAAACTAATGTATACAAACAAGTCCTTAATAGCCGACACTCCTGGATTTTCATCCCTTGAACTTTCTTTAACTAAGGAAGAGATTAGAGATTCGTTTGTTGAGTTTGGATTTAATTGTAAATACAATACTTGCATGCATACTAATAAAAGTGGTTGTAGTGTTATGGAAAGAGTAGAGAAAGGCGAAATATCTAAAGATAGATATGACAACTATATAAAATTAATAAGTGAGGTAAAGAATGAAACTAAGTGGTAGTATTTTGTCTAATAGTTTAAGTGCTAAAGAAGCAATAGAGATTTATAATAAAACAGATATTGATTATATTCATATAGATGTAATGGATGGAAAGTTTGTTGAGAAGAAAACATACACCATTGGTGATATAGTTAAATATAGTAAATTAACTAATAAGCCTTTAGATGTACATTTAATGGTTAATAATCCTGACAAATATATAGATGATTTGTCTATGCTTAATGTAAATAATATTACTTTTCATTTGGAAGCAGTTAAAAAACCTATGGATGTTATTAATCATATTAAAGGCAATGGCGTTAGAGCAGGTGTTGCTATAAGTCCGGAGACTAATGTTAAAGAATTAATGGAGTATTTACCTTATATTGATTATGCACTTGTAATGACTGTAAATCCAGGTGCTTCTGGGCAAAAGTTTATGGAAAGTATGCTTTATAAAATAGATATATTAAGGAAGGCCATTGATGAAAACTGCTTTAATACTTTAATTTATGTAGATGGAGGAGTAAATGAAAGCAATATAGAACTTCTTCATGAGAAAAAAGTTGATATGATAGTTAGCTCAAATTACTTTTTGTCTGGGAATACATATCAAATTATTAAAGATTTGAAAAGTAGATATTAATTGATAAAAATAAGCGAAAAATAGTAAATATTTCTAGGTTTTTAGGCTAATATTTGTTATAATTATTATACATAGGGAGGTTAAAGTTATGCTTGATATTAGCAAATTAAAAAATGGGGTTTTGGAGAAGATTGAAGTAAATGAAGAATTTACTTTTACAGATGAAGATATAAAGCACACATCTATTAAAGGTTTAAAAGATGTTAAAGCAGTAGGAAAAGTTACAAGACTAAGCGATAGTGTATATAATGTTCAATTACTTATTACTGGCACTATGAAGTTAGAATGCGCTAGAAGTTTAGAAGAGGTTGATTATCCTATTAATATTTCAATCGATCAAAACTATAGTGAAGAGCCTTTAGAAGACGAAAAATGTGTAATTTTTCAAAATATGCTTGATATTTCTTCAATTGTGTGGGAAAATATTGTACTGGAAGTTCCGCTTCGCACGATTAAAGAAGATGCTGAGTATCTCAAAAGTGGTGAAGGCTGGAGTATTAAATCTGAAGAAGAGATGGCTAATACACCACTTAGTGAACTTAAAAGTATGTTAGATATGGAGGGAAAAGAATGAAATTAGATTTACAATTATTTGCAGTACCTGCAAGAAGAACTAGTAAAACTGCTAAAAGAGCTAGAAGAACTCATCTAAAAAAGGAAGCTCCTACTACAGTAGCTTGCCCAAATTGTGGAGCAGCAATCGCACCACACAGAGCTTGCTCTAAATGTGGATTTTACAAAGGAAAAGAAGTAGTTAAGAAAGAAAATTAATTACTTCTTTTTTTTGACATTTTTTTTATTATTATAATTATATACTATATGTGGTGATAAGAAATGAATAAAAGAATTATAATTATATCTATTTTGGCTTCAGTGCTAATGAGTGCTGCCATATATGGTTATTATATTAAGAATAATAAAGAAAGCAAAATATATTTAATGCAAATCGGGGCATATAAGAATTATGATAATGTGCTTAAAAATACTAAAGATGTTAGTAACTATTTTGTTTTTAAAGAAAATGATTTATATAAAGTTTTTATAGGTGTTGCTGCTTCTGATGAGGCTTATACTAAACTATTAAATATATATGGGAATGATTATAATAGCTATAAGAAAACGATAAACTTATCCGATAAAGATCTCGAAAGTAAAATAATAAAGTATGATTCGCTTATTAATAAAGTAAAAACTAAGGAAGAAATAGATTTAATTGTAAAGGAAGAGATAAAGATGATATCTGATGTTTTTGAAGAAACCATATGATAAAACTTGCAAAATATGATACATTTTGGTAAAATATCTACCAAGGGTGATTTGGTATGAATATTAATGTTCCATATAACTACATTAATTTTTTGGTATTTGAAGTACTATTAAAATATGAAGGAAGAAGATATATCAGTTTATCTGATTTATATAAAGTCTATAATCTACTTATAGAAAGTGTTAGAGAGAAGTATAAAGAAGATAACTTTATTATGAACTGAACCCCAAAAGTTGGACAGTTTATAAATAGTTTCTAATTAGAGGATTGTAACCTGTATTTTACAGGTGACAG
>CADBRE010000168.1 GCA_902797005.1 uncultured Erysipelotrichaceae bacterium
CTCATAAATCTAGTTAATAAAGATACTACTAAAGTTATTGTAAAGTATATTAACATAAACTTATTTATCCAAACAAAATCATATTTTAATAATTTCTTTAGCATTTAAACATCCTCCTAAACACTTCATCTATAGATGCATTTTCATTCTTTCTTATTTCATCAGCTTCACCAGTAAGCACGATTTTTCCTTTATCTATAAATATTACTTCATCAAGCACTCTTTCTATATCAGAAATTAAATGTGTAGATATTATCATGCTCGCACCTTCATTAAAATTAGAAAGTATAGTATCAAGTATATAATCTCTTGTTGCTGGATCAACCCCGCCTAGTGGTTCATCAAGTATGTAAAGTTTAGCATTCCTTGACATCACAAGAACCAACTGCAACTTTTCTTGCATACCTTTACTCATCTTACTAATAGTTTTATCCTTATCCAAATCTAAGTCCTTTAATAGTTTATAAGCTTTTTCTTTATTAAAGTCTTTATAAAACTCATCAAAAAAGTTTATAACATCATATACTTTCATATCTTTATCTAAGTAAGTTCTCTCTGGCAAATAAGATATATGTTCTTTAGAATAAACGCCAATTAGTTTTCCTTCAAATAACACTTCTCCTTCATCTATAGTTAGTAAGTTATTTATCACTTTTAAAAGTGTACTTTTACCTACTCCATTCTTACCTAATAATCCATATATTTTACCTTCACTTATTTTTAAGTTTACATCATCAAGTATTTTTTTATTATCAAAACTTTTACTCAAATGTTTACATTCTAATAACATTATTTACCCTCCCTTAAGTAATCACTAATTTCATTAAAAGCTATTCCTAGTTTATTCATATCATCTATATATTTACTTGTAATTTCACTTGCTAATTTGTCTTTTGTCTTTTTAATTAGTTTTTCATTATTAGTTACATATTTCCCATTAGTTCTTTCAGTATATATAAGTCCAGTATCTTCTATCTCACTTAATGCCTTTTGCACAGTGTTTGGATTAACTTTGTATATTACTGCTAGTTCCCTCACCGAAGGAAGTTTACTACCTAAAGAATATTCTCCACTTATAATAGACTTTATAATCTTCTCTACTAATTGTATATATATAGGTCTATCATTATCAAAACTATTCATAGCTTCTCCTTTCGTTGTGTTACTTGCTTAATACAATGATACATCTATTATTACTTAAAGTCAATATTATTTGAAAAAAAAGTATTTAGAAGTGTCTCGAAACTTTAAATAACTCTCTATAATCTTAAGAGATTTATTAAAATCTAAATGAATAAAGTGTTATTCGTTTTAATAAACACTTAAAAGGTAAAATAAAAACTGCTGAAAAACCAAATAATTAGCTTTCCAACAGTTTTTTATTTTTTATTTTCTAGTTAACTTTCTAGGAAAGTCAAATTCATCAGAAACTTTATTCATCAATAATGTACGGGCACTTAATTTAATGTACTCATTATCTGATAAAACCTCTAGCTCTTGAAGTTCAGCAAATGATAATCTTGAAAGATTTTTAAATACTTTCCAAGGGTTACGCCATTTTTTACCTTTGCTATCATCATCATCTTTATCCCTTCCACCCCAAATTGTGGCATTAATATTATGGTGGCCATGTCCTTTATTCCAATCATCATCTGTCCTATCATAGATATTGCCTTTGTCATCTGCATAAATATCATAACCATCATCATTTGCACAATCCGCAGAGTCTAAATAGTCTGCATAAGCTTCAGTATCCCCATCGAAATCAGAAAGTGTTTTTCTTGGCATTTCTATCCCTCCTTTCTACTAACTCTCCATTAGTTTTATATAATGCAACAGAATTTATGTTGGAGAGCTTATTTAAATACCTGTCTAGTAAATCTGTAGTTGAAATAAATTTAGGAATTTCATCCTCACTTAATAAAGGATAAGTATCACAAAAATTAACCATGAAACCTTCTATGCTCTTACTTATAGCACCCACATAATAATGTCCATCAGGATAGTAATACACTATTCTATAGCCTTCACCCATTTCTTTAAAATAATCACTATTACCTTTAAATGTTTTTAATTCCTCTACTGTTGGATTCATTTTTTAGCCTCCTTTTCTTCAATATAATCTATAATTTCATGTGTAACAATATTAAGAATATCTATGCGATAGTAATCTTTGTAATATATTCTATATCCATCAAATGCAAGCTCTAATATATAATGTAAGCTAGGCTGATTTTCAAATAAACTATCATATATATCCCAATCAATTAAACCGTCAAGGTCCTCAAATAAATCATTAGGATTATCAACATAAAAATGAGAATATTTAGTACTTCCATCCCTATAGCAAAATCTAAACTGATAAATATTCATATCATCCTTTTCTTCAATGAAATCTATAACTGCATTTGTTTCATCATTAATAATCTCCATCCTATAATAATTATTATAATAGAATTTGTATCCTTTAAATGCAAGCTTTAATACTTCTTTAGTTGTCATTTTTTTATCATTTAAACTTTCATAAACATCCCAATCAATTAACCCATCTAAGTCATAAACTAATCCTTTAGGAGTTTTAGATTTAGCACTTAATATTTTTATATTTCCATCTTTAAAATATAATCTATACCTATACATTATATACACCTACTTTGCACTATGTAAATTAATCATTTAAAAACAATCTCATTTTTTTAGGTTTATCTTCAATTATTTCTCCATATTCATCAAATTCTGATAAACTATCATAATAATAAAATCTAAAAATAGACATTACTTCATTACCTTGCTTTTCTATTTCTACCTTTTCTTTTACTATTTCATTACCTGTGTTATCCTTATCATATAAATATGTAGTATATTTTTCTTTAAAATTAATATTGTTTTCCATTCAAATGACCTGCATAACCAAGGGATATTATTCCTATTGGTTTTTATAATAACGAAATATTAAAGCTATGTCAATATATTTTTTAAAAAGAATAAACCATCAATTTGATTTATTCCTTTCTATATGGAAAAAGTATTGAATAGCTAAACCCGAATACTCCCCAAATGTTTCTTTCATAAACTTGCTTATTACTTTGATATCATCTTTTACATTAAAATTAGTTGATACATATTTTCTTACCCAAGTATCTATAGGATAAGTATCTAATCTATGGTATCCAAATAATAATATACAACTTGCAACCTTAGTGCCTATTCCTTTAATACTTGTTAATGCCTTTAAAGCTTCATCTGTACTCATATTATTAATGTCAACCAAGAATTTAGGATTATCTCTTAAATAATCAAGAGCGAATCTAATGTATTCATCTCTAAAGCCAACACCATAACTTCTAAGCTCTTCTTTACTAATATCCTTTAACTGCCCATATGTAGGAAACAAATAATAATCCTTATCATTAAAAGTTACTTTAGTTCCATAACTTTTTGACAACTCTTCTACAGTTTTACTAATTCTTTTAACATTATTATTCTGACTAATGATATAAGTTATGAACATTTCAAATGCATCTTGCCTTAGAATCTTATACCCTTTACAAAGATTTATATTCTTTCTTAAAGTATCTTCCTTACTAGCAATAACTGAGTTAACACTTTCATAATCAAAATCCAAATCAAAATAGTTTTTAACAACCTTTTCTAAATCTTCTTCATTACTACTGTTAACAACTAAGTACCCATTTTCTTCTTTAATGTTGATAACCCTATCTTTAATAACAACTGTGTAAGAATTATCTTCTTCTTTAATCATTCTAAAGCATTGCCCACTAAAAAGCGTATCATAAATGTTAATATCTTTTACTTTAATTTTCATTTGTTTCTTCTACTTCTTCTTTCACTTCCTCAGGAATATTTTCCACCTTAGGAGTTAATTTATCTAGTCCTAGTTTGCTATAGTAATCAAGGTATCTTCCGCCCTTTTCATATAAAAGTAAGCTAGACATAGTAAACTTCTGATATACTTTTTTATTCATCTTTTCTACATAATCTTCTGGTAAATTATCATTAAATGCAGTAAACTTTCCACTTATTGAATCATATTTACCATTTTCATTAATCCAGCTTCTATTAGAAAGCATAACAAGTCCATCTTCTTCAGATAAAGCATCTCTTCCCATTAAAAGACGAGAATCAAAAGTAATTCCAAATAAGTTATAAACTGTTGGAAGAACATCAATACTGCTTACATACTTAGTTACTTTAACATTTTCTTCCATAGCTGAGTTATATAAAACTAAACTTGTGTGATATTTTTCAAACTTATCGCTTCTATCTGTTTTACTAATTTCATTTAATTCACTATCAGTTAGTCCATATGGATAATGGTCTGGCGAAATTACTATAACAGTATCATCAAGTTTTCCAGCTTCTTCCAAGTATTTCATTAACTTTTCAAGTGCTCGGTCTAGCTCAATATTTGCAGCCAAATAAGCTTGTACATGCTCGCTATATGGCAAATCTTTAACAAAACTTCTGTTTTTAGCTGACATGCTGTTACCCATAAAATTGTAATTTAAATGCCCGCTTACTGTCATATAATATGTAGCAAACTTATCTGCATTTATATAATCATTTATAGTAGCATCTATCATTTCAACATCACTTTCAGGCCATTGCTTGCAGTTCATTAACTTTTGAAGCCCATTACCACATCCAATATAATTATCAAAACCTAGATTTGGATGAGATTTATCTCTATCATAATAAGTATA
>CADBRE010000169.1 GCA_902797005.1 uncultured Erysipelotrichaceae bacterium
AGGAAAGCAGTACTAATAAAGAAACTGTTAAGTTTTGGGAAAAACTAGGAGCCACTAGAGTAGTTTTAGGAAGAGAATGTTCTAGAGAAGACATGATAGATATTAAAGAAAACACAAATGCTGAACTAGAAGTTTTCATCCATGGGGCTATGTGTACGTCATATTCTGGAAGATGTGTTCTTTCTAACTATGTAACATATAGAGATTCAAACAGAGGAGGCTGCTCTCAAGTTTGTAGATTTAGCTTTGAAATAGATGGAAAAGGAGACTTTCACATAGCATCTAAAGATCTATCAATGATAGATTATATACCAGAGCTTGTAAATATTGGCGTTTCTTCTTTAAAAATAGAAGGAAGAATGAGAAGTATATATTATATAGCAACTGTGGTAAATGCTTATAAGAATGTAGTAAAAGCTTGCTTAAATGAAACCCTTACTAGTGAAAAATTAGAATACTATAAAAAGGTCTTAAATAGAGTTTCAAATAGAGAAAATGCTCCTCAGTTTTTTGATAAACTACCAGGAGTTAATGAACAGTATTATACAGGAAGAAATGAAGTTTCTAATCAAGACTTTCTAGCTGTTATTGATAACTATAAAGATGGATACGCTTATATTTCTCAAAGGAACAATTTTAAAGTAGGGGATGAAATAGAAGTTTTTGGGCCTAATTTAGAAGCTAAAAGCTTTGTCTTAGAAGAGATGAAAGAAATGGATGGAACTAATAGAGAAGTAGCTAATCATCCAGAAGAAAAACTAATGATAAGAGTTCCTTTTGAAGTATCTAAGTATGATATGATAAGGGTTCCTGTAATATAAATTGGGACCAATCTATTTACAAATACATTCAAATATTGTATAATTAATTTATCAAGTGAATATACTACTTGTGTTAAGTATAAACTTAACAGCGCCACCTGGACATATGAGCCTGTTGTATGGTGCGTCCGTGTGAGACCGCTGGGTCTACCTAAAAAAGCAGCTCTTAGTAGTTGCCTTTTTTAGTTTTAAATAGTTTCATATCTAAAGTGTTAGTCACTGTTTTGATTTCATCTGGATTAAAAAAATATTTTTCTGATTTTCCAAAGTTCATTTTATTTTTTCTCTTATAGTATATTTTATCTAAATAGGTAATCATATCAGCTACTTGAAATAATCTTTCTTTTTCTTTATCAAAATGTACATAATGAACATAATTATTCAAATAATTAAAACACTCATCAAATATTTTTCCAAGTGGCTTTTGACCGTTATCATAGTAAACTACAACTTTATCAAAAGATGATAGATATTCATAGTTATCAATAATAAAGGTTTTCAGAATAGAAGATAGTTTTAAGTTTAAGTCACTTCTATTTAATGTTTCTTTTTTCTTTACATAAAAACTTTTAGATTTTATATTACTATTTTTATAAAAATAGAATAAATAGTTGAATATTGTTTTTCTTTCTTTTAATGACATATATTGACATTTTTGTTCACTTTTCACTAATTCACTCATATGTATCATCCCTGTAAAGTTTATATTATTTAGCTTATCATTTAACTTATTTAGTTCTTTAGATATATCATTCTTATTATCCCAAAAAACTAAAGTGTATCCATATAATTCAGATGATCCTTTAGCATCTCCATTATCACCACTTTCATCTATATAGATTCTCAAAATATGTTCTTCCTTCTTCATGTGTCCTCCTTTCTAGTTTTCAAAGTTAATGTTATCTATTCTAACAAAATAATCTGTATTTGTATATATTAAACTTTACTTTTATATCTAAAATAAAAATTATATCAGTGTATGTGTAAAAAAATGTTCCGTATCTATTTACAAACACATTAAAAAATTATATAATTAATCCATCAAGTGAATATACTGCTTGTGTTAAGTATAAACTTAACGGCGCCGCTAGGCCTGTGCCTATCGTACGGTGCTACCAGCGTTGGGACGGCGGTCCCTCCTAAAAAAGCAACTCATAGTAGTTGCTTTTTTGGTGATAGTTTGGCTTTCTAAAACTCATTAAAACGCAAAAATATTGTTCGCTAAAAATGAAGTATATTTCTATTGACAAAGTAGGGTATTTTTGGTATTATTTTATCTTGTTAAGGAGAGAAAACAAAATGAAAGAAAAAGAATATTTTTTAACTAGTGAAGGTTTCTTAGAATTAGAACAAGAACTAAATTATTTAAAAACTGAAAAAAGAGATGAAGTATTAAAGTCTTTAAAAGAAGCTAGAAGTTTAGGCGATTTATCTGAAAATGCTGAATACGATGCAGCTAGAGATGAACAAGCTAAACTAGAAGCCAGAATTAAAGAATTAGAATATATAATTGAACATGCATCAATAATAGAAGATGCTAACGAAGAGGGAGTAGTTAATATTGGTTCTACAGTATCACTTGAATATGAAGGTGATGATGAAGTAGAAGAATATAGAATAGTTGGTTCTCAAGAAGCTGATCCATTCAATAACAAAATATCTAACGAAAGCCCAATCGCACAAGCAATATTAAATAAAAAAGCTGGAGATGTAGTAGAAGTTACTTCTCCTGATGGAGTATATAAGGTTAAAATAGTAAAGGTTGCATAACAAAATAGGTATTAACAAAGGAGGAAATAGATTATGAAAGAAATATTAATGGAAATGAAAGGTGAAGAGTGGTCTGATTTATTAAAGCATGTATATGAACATAAAAAGGCTAATGTTGAAATCAAAGGTTTCAGAAAAGGTCAAGTTCCATTTGATGTATATGTTAAACAAGTAGGACTTGAAAGTTTATATATGGATGCTGTTGATCATGCAGTTGCAGATTTATATGGAAAGCTATTAGATGAAAATAAGGATTTAAAAATAGCTTGTCGTCCTGCTGTTGATATTAAAGCAGTAGACAAAGATCATTTAGAAATTATGTTTTCTGTAACTGAAATGCCTGAAGTAAAATTAGGTAAATACAAAGATTTAAAAGTTAAAAAAGAAGAAGCTGTAGTAACTGATGAAGAAGTAGAGCATGAATTATCTCATTTAAGAGAAGAATTCATCGAGCTTAAAGATAAAGAAGGTAAAGTTGAAAATGGAGACCAAGCTGTTATTGATTTTGAAGGATTCAAAGATGGTGTAGCTTTCAAAGGTGGAAAAGGTGAAAACTATCCATTAGTTATTGGAAGCAATAGCTTTATTCCTGGATTTGAAGAAGCTTTAATAGGAATGGAAAAAGGAGAAGAAAAAGATATAAATCTTACTTTCCCTGAAAACTATCATTCAGAAGAATTAAAAGGACAAAAAGTTACTTTTAAGGTTAAAGTAAATGAAATTAAAGAAAGAATACTTCCTGAATATAATGAAGACTTCTTCAAAGATTTAGCTATGGAAGGCGTTAATGACGAAAAATCATTAAGAGAAGAAATAAAGAATAACATTAAAACTCATAAAGAAAAGGATTTAGAAGATAAATATACTGAAGAGTGCTTAACTAAAATGAGTGAAAATGCTAAAATTGATGTTCCAGCTGGTATGATAGATGATGAAGTTGAAAGAATGATGGATGATTTCTCTCAAAGATTACAATATCAAGGAATGAATATTGATACATATATCAATATGCTTGGAATGACTAAAGATGCATTTAAAGATAACTTTAGACCTGAAGCTGAAAAGAGAGTTAGATATAGACTTTGTATAGAAGCAGTTGTAAAAGCTGAAGACATTAAAGTTGAAGATAAAGAACTTGAAGATTACACTAAAGAAATGGCTGAAAGATATAACCTTAAAGAAGAAGAACTAGTTGAACAACTAGGCGGTAAAGATTTCTTAAAATATGATCTTGAAGTTAGAAAAGCTTTAGAAATTATCACAAAGTAGTTGAAATATACTACTTTTTTTGATAAGATTATATTGTAGATAGAAAATAGACTTTTTTAAACTTGTCTAGAAGAAAAATCGAAATCTACAATTTTGTCATTAAAAGGAGACGCAAAAAATGAAAAAAACACTAAATTTCACACCTGTAGTTTTTAATGTACTAGGGGGGGGGGCAAAATAAATTAAGTAGTTCCCTAGAAGTTTTAGTGTACTTTAATATAGTCACATACTAATTTTGTATGTGTCTTTTTTGTGTTTTA
>CADBRE010000170.1 GCA_902797005.1 uncultured Erysipelotrichaceae bacterium
AACTACAGGTGTGAATCTTAGTGTTTTTTTCATTCTTTGTGTCTCCTTTTATGACAATATTAGTAGATTTTGGATTTTGAAACTACTTTAATAACTCTACCTTCTATCTACTTTCTTGACTATCTTAATGATAGCATTTTTGTTTCTTCTTTTCAAGTATTAAATGTCAAAAAAACGAACCAGTTATGGCTCATTAGTTTTTGCTTGTTATTGTTTTTAAAGTTTGTTTAATAGTTTTAGTCTCTACATTGTTGATTGTGTACCAACCATATTTGGTCATTTCATCATATGTATTTGCCTGTGCTTTCATAGTTTCATCTAGTCCTCTTTTTAAAAGATTTCTAGTCTCTTCATTCGAGCTTTCAAGAGTACCATGGACATATACTTCAACTGTACTTTTAAGTAATAGTAAATAGTTTTCCATTAATAACTTATCTTTATTCATTAGCGCAGTCCTCCAATGATTTCATTAATTTTTCTTTCATTGTTTTATGTTTTTTGCACTCTTTTTCTATGAAAGCAACTAGGTCTTCATTTTCGAGATAAGAAAGTGTTTCGGTTAGTACATCTATTAAACTTGTTTCATGTCCGATTGCGTCTTCTAAATATAATAATTCTTTTTGTGTCATAAATATCCTCCTACTTTTAGTATGGATAAATATCTTTGATTTATTACAATTTTATAAAGAATGTTTTATATGTTCTTGATTATATAATTCTCTATAAGAGTCTATCATATTTATATATTTATTTTCGTTAGGGTTATAAACCCATATGGCAATTAAATCTTCAAACGGAATTGCACCCATTTGATTATCTTTAACTTTATCTTCTGGTGCTTCTAATATTATTGAGTTACCAGTCATATAAAAAGTGTTTTCTCCACCTTTAGTCCAAAATAATTCATTGTGATGTTTTTCTTCTACCGGTGTTAATCTAGGGCGAACATATCCACATTTAATTATGTCTTCTATTTGTCCTGTTCCTGTTTTTCTTCCTATGACTCTATAAACAGAAGTTGAAACAGTTTTTAGTACATTTTCAGTATCTTTTCCTATTGCTAAGCTACTTTCAAATACTCGATTTCTCGTGTTTTCTATTCTATCATCTATCATTATTTTACTCTTTACCATTATATAGTATAACATATTTTAATGCACAAAGATTAGGCAATTTTATTGACATCATATGTTTTTTATCATATAATAATTATGTAATTGATTACAAAAACACGGTCGAGATGATTTCATCGCGGTCGTGTTTTTTATTTTCTGGTGTACATCTTAATTTTATTGTCTTTTATAATTGCAATATTCTTAACCCATTTTAATCTAAAATATACATCACTTAGTTGCCTCTCAATTTCTCTCCAGTTCACATATTTATTATTAATTCTTATAATAAAATTATGAGATTGCTTTTCATTATTTACTAATGCATGCCAAATTAATTGAGGGCTTTTCCCAATAGTATCTTTGAAATCATAATATTCATTGTCATCAATTATATAATAATCAGGAGTTTTAATTCTTTCTGGGTAATTAACTTTAGGCAATATAATGATATCTTTACTACTAATAGTACTTATAAAAAGTGCAATTTCAATTTCTTCATATTTTAATTCATATTTTACTTTAGCATTATCTATTAAATATTTATCTTCTTTATATTTAAAAACTTCTCCAATTTCATATTTATTAACTATAGTTATATTTTTACTTGATTTAGATGTCCAAGTTCCAGTTATTTCATAGTATAAACCCTTTGTAATAATCACTTAAATATTCACCTCTTTTCCAATTTTTAATTTTGTAAGCCTATTAAAAAAAGCATAAAGAAACGTTATTGGAAACGTTTCTTCAATTTCAATTAGTTCTTGTTAATAATATACAACAAATGCATTTTTATTTCAACCGTGTTTTTGCTTTTTACTCCCTTATCTTAAATGTTTTTGGTGCTTTTGTGTAAGCTAAGATTAATGCTAATGCTATATATATAATGTTGAATACTACTAGTGAAGCTCCAAAGACAAATGTAGGTACTTCTATTTGAACCATGTAGTAGCAAACTAAGTATGTGATTCCTTGCATTATTTTATATGTACCACTTTTTATTTCAGTGTTAATGTTGTATGGTTGTAGTAAGTAGTACATTACTAGGTTATGGACTGAAAAGAATATACTCATTGATATTATTGAGATAAATAATACTAGATAGTTTAACGGATTATTTGTTCCACCTGATAATAGTAATATTAAAGGTAAAGTTACAGCTATTATAAGTGCTGGATATAGGTTTAAGTATACTAAAGTTTTTAGCCTTTCTTTGAATACACCTAATATTACATCTTTCTTTCTATAGAATCTATATGTTAATAAACTATGATCACAGTTAACAAACATAGCTTGTGTTAGAACTGTTCCTCTGTTTAGTAGATACATTAGGAATACAAAGTAAGATAAGTATTTCATTGTAATATTGTTTAAAAAACTGTGTGTTTGTGGGAATAGTATAACTACTAATAGTGTTAATACACAAACTGAAAGTATTACTATAGATTGTTTCTTTATAGCTTTTGTTAATATCTTACTATGTCTTTTTACAAATAAATCATGAAAGAAGGCATAACCCGCTTTATTACTAGTTACATTTTCTTCTAGTTTAGTTTCTTTAACTACTTTTATATTATTATAGTTACTGTCATCTAAAGATACTTCTAGTTCTTCCATTTCAATAAATGTTCTTTTATATAGTTTTAGATAGTCTTTGTAATTAATAATTCTATGTACTGAATAAACTGATAAAAGAATAGATAAAGCAAATAGTATGTAGAATATAATTATAGGCATTGTTAAATCTAAGACTGCTGGAAGTAGAATTGCTATTGCAAGAAGAATCATAGACACTACTATATTGACTATTGCATTTACTGATCCTTTTGGTTTCTTTAAGTCTGTTAAGTCTAGATAAGCTAAAGCTACTTTTATGAATAAGTTAAAGATTGTTAGTAGAATAGTTAAATATACTGGAACTTTTATGAATGAGCCCACGATTAAACCACATACTAGCATTCCTACAAATGATTTTATTAGAAAGAATATATAGTTAGATAAAGAATATTCTCTTGGATTTATTTTAATATAGAGAATACAATATTTTGCATCTTTACTAGGGTTTATTATCTTGTTGTTTATTAAAGCACCTATTATGCTGAATAATACTAATATGTGTACATAAGCCATATAGTTTTCTGGCATTAAGGTATCGCTTATAACTGCTACTATGATTAGATAAAGTATTTTAGTTAAGAAGGTACTTGCTATTTCACCTGTTACAGACATGAAATTAGCTAAAAACTTTACTCCACTATCTGAGTAGAAATTATAAGGTATAATGCGTTTTAGTATTGGAACATTTTTAAGAGCATATATTATTGAATTAGCACGATATGTAGTTCTTACTTTATAAGAAGTTATAAATGTTTTAAGCATGTTATTCCTCCTTTAAAGCATCTATTATTCTGTTTTTAAGTTCTTCATTTTTTAAATCAGATTTGTCTATTTGTTCTAGTACACCTTTATTTAATACTACTATTTCATCACATAAATCTAAGGCAAGCTCTAGTATGTGTGTAGAGAAAATTATTATATGATCTTTCTTTATACTTTTAAGCATATCTTTCATTTCTTCTTGCATTACTACATCTAGTGAAGTTAATGGTTCATCTAGTAAAAGCACTTTAGGATTTGATACTATGTTGACTAGCATTTGAACCTTATTTTTCATACCATGTGAATAGTCTTTTAATAGTTTGTTTTGGTCAGCTTTATTTATTTTCATAAAGTCAAAGTATTCATCTAGTTCTTTTATATCTTTTATGTCTTCTTTGTTTACTTCTATAAAGAACTTTAAAAACTCTTTAGCAGTTAAAAACTCAGGAACATTTGGAGTAGATACAACATAGCCAAGTTCATTTTCTTTAAGTTTTCTTGTTTCTTCGTCTTCTAAAAGTATTTCTCCATTATTTATTTCGGTGTCTTCGTTTATGCAGTTAAATAGTGTTGTTTTACCTGCTCCGTTTCTACCTAATAGTCCATAGATTTTACCTTCTTTAAACTCAAAGTTTATTCCTTTTAATACTTCATTGTCTTCATATTTTTTATGTAAATCTTTAATTATTAATTTCATTTCTTACCTCCATTATAACCATTTCTGGTCTATTATTTAATCTTATTGGAAAACTAGAATTACCTAGTCCTCTGCTTATTACCATATTTGTGTTGCCCTTTTTGTGAATGCCTGCAGTGAATTTAGGAAACACTCCCTGATGTGGTGCATAAAGCCCGCCTATGAAAGGCACTCTCCACTGTCCACCGTGAGCATGTCCAGTAAATACTAAATCATATCCTTTAGAAGAATATTCATCTATCATTTCTGGCCTATGGGATAGCAATATATTAAATTCATTTGTATCTATATCAAAAGCATTTAATTCTTCTTTTATAATGCTGCGTTGTAGTAATTTATCTTGACTTTTAAAGAACGGATCTTCTACTCCATAGATATTTATTCCATTATATACAGCATAATTATTATCTAGAATAGTTACATTTCTTTTTCTTAATTCTGTTAATAAATGTTGATAATCTTTAATTCTAGCTTCATGATTTCCAGGAACATAATAGATTTTATTATCCTTTATATTGTCTATTAGTTTTAAGGCTGTTTCTATATTTGTTCTACTTGAATCAACTATATCACCTGTAATAACTATAATATCAGGTTTTATTTCGTTAACTTTAGAAATAATCATTCTATTAAGTATGTTAGATTTAGAATTATGATAATCTGATAAATGAACTACTTTAAGTGTTTTATTGCTATTTATCTTTTTACTTTTTATAGAATATTTAGTAACTTTAAGTATATTGTTTTCATAATAAATATAAATGACCATTAATACAAGTAATACTATTATAATAATTATCTCTTTCATTTTCATCACTATTATATTATACACAAAATGTCTTTATTTTTGTAGTGTTTCTAGAATAATTTAATGTTTTTAAAAACTTTAAAAATCTTATTAAAAGCAATTGATAATCATTTGATAATTTGCTAGTATATTTACTTAAGGAACTTATGATATGTTAGATGGTTACCAGACTTTTACTCAGGGGGTTTTACTTCAGGGGTAGAAAGAAGGTGATAAAGGTGAGGAATATAGAAAAGCAATTAGTTATTATCATCAAAGTATTACTCGCTATTATTATTTTGTTAGTATTTGCTTTAGCAGTGCTA
>CADBRE010000171.1 GCA_902797005.1 uncultured Erysipelotrichaceae bacterium
AGAAGGATTATACACATTAAAGTCTATTAAAGAATTAATAAAACGAGAACATGTTAAAATGCCAATAATAGATTTAATAAGCGATATCATATGTGGTGATAAAGACAAAGAAGAATTACTAGAATTTCTAATAAATAAGAGGTAACACGGTTTACCTTTTTTCTATTTTATAGTATAATGTAAAGGCGGAAAAGAGTGATGTTATGAAAATAGTTTCATATATATTAATGTTTTTAACAATTGTTGCAATATGTGCGATTTATTACTTTATATTTATTATGGGAACAGTTAACTTTTATGAGTTTGCATATATGGTATCTCACAACATGGCAGCAGGTGGAACTTGGACTGTAGTTTGGGATACAATAAGGCCTTGCCTTTGGCTTGCAGCTGTTTTGTTAGTAATACTCTATTTAGTTAATAAAGATTTATTAATGGATGACAAGAAAAAATTAATATTTTCTATTATAATATTTATAATAAGTATAATATCTTTATTAAAAGTAGTACATTTAGATGAATATATAAAGAATGCTGTATCTAAAACTAAAGTGTATGAAGAGCATTATGTAGATACTAATAATGTGAAAATAGAAATGCCAAAAAACAAAAGAAACTTAATAGTTATATATTTAGAAAGTATGGAGGCATCTTTATTCTCTAAAGAAAATGGAGGAGCTTTTGAAAATTCAATAATACCGGAGCTAGAAGATATAGCACTTAATAACATAAGTTTTTCAAATACAGATAAACTAGGCGGAGCTTACACTTTAACTAAAACATCATTTACAATCTCTAGCTTTGTTGCTTCTACTAGTGGTACACCAATAAACATAAAACTATTTAAAGGTTATAATGAAAAAAGACCTTTTATGAGAAGTGTTAAGACTTTAGGGAATGTACTTAAAGAAAATGGATACAATTTGGAAATTGTTCAAGGAAGTGAAATAGAGTTTTCTGCTACTGATTTATATGTAAAAGAAAATGGGGATTTTAAAGTATTTGATATCAATACAGCTAAGGATAAAAAACTTGTAGATAAAGATTATTTCGTATGGTGGGGGCTTGAAGATAGAAAAGTACTTGAATACTCTAAAGAAGAATTAAAGGAAATATCATCACAAGATAAGCCATTTGCATTTGTGTTGTTTACAATGGATACTCATTTCAAAGATGGATATTTAGACGAAACTTGCGAAACACCATTTAAAGAACACTTAGCTAATTCATATGCTTGCTCATCTAAAAAAATAAAAGAATATTTAGATTGGCTAAAAGAGCAAGATTTTTATGACAATACAACTATAGTATTAATGGGAGACCATCAAGTAATGCAAGATAGTTTTTACAAAGATCATGAAGATTTTACTAGAGTTAATTATAATGCAATTATAAACAGTATGGCTTCAGGCAATACCAAAAATAGAGAGTTCTCTCAGCTAGATATGTACCCAACAATACTTGCTAGCATGGGAGCGACTATTGAAGGAAATAAACTAGGATTTGGAGTAAATCTATATAGTGATGAAAAAACAATGATAGAATTACTTGGAAGAGAAAAATTTGATAAAGAAATATTGAAAAAAAGTGAATATTATGATAAAAATATATTGACTGAGAATTAGAAAAAGAGGTATTTATGAAAGTAATTGGAGTTTATAGAAAATGCGATTTTGTTACGATGCTAGGGACAACTTTTGCTCTAAGTGGTATTTTGCTTAGTATTCATCATAAAACAATGTTAGCAATATTTTGCCTTATATTTGCAGCTATATGTGATGCATTTGATGGTGTTGTAGCAAGAAAAGGAAAAAATACAAAAGAGCAAACAACATATGGAGTAGAACTAGATTCATTATCTGACGCAATTAGTTTTGGTGTACTTCCAATGTTAATAGTTCAAAACCTATCTCATCCGAGCATATATTTATATGTAATAAGCGTATTCTTTTGCTTAGCAGGAATTATTAGGTTAGCTTACTTTAATATGCTATCTATAACAGGAAAAAGTAATGGTAAAGAGTTTATTGGCCTACCAATAACAGCAAGTGCAATAATATTGCCAGCAGTTTACTTTATAGTAAAACTATTAAGAATAAAAGTAGGATATATAGTTTTCCCAATAACACTATTAATAACTGGAATGCTATTCATAAGCCCATTTAAATTAAAAAAGCTAACAAATAGAGAAAAAGTGTTGTTCTCTGTATTGGGTGTAGTAGCTATAACAGTATGCATATTAAGAATAGTTTTGATAACTAAATAATTTAAGCACTAAGTGCTTTTTTCTTTTCCTAAAAAAGTGTATAATTAAAATAGTAGGTGATTATATGAAAATTAGTAAAGTAATAGATGGAAACGAAGCATGTTCTTTAGCAGCTTATAATTTCACAGAAGTAGCCGGTATCTATCCGATAACTCCTTCTAGCCCAATGGCGACTCTTGCTGATAAATGGTCTAGTAAGGATAAGAAAAATATTTTTGGAGAAAGTGTATTAGTAGAAGAAATGCAAAGTGAAGGGGGCGCTTCTGCTTTGGTGCACGGGTCACTACAAGCTGGAAGATTAACAACAACATTCACGGCTTCTCAAGGTTTGCTTTTAATGATACCTTCAATGTATAAAATAGCAGGTGAACTACTTCCTGGGGTTATTCATGTAGCTGCAAGAAGTTTATCTACTCACGCATTATCAATATTTGGAGATCATCAAGATATATATGCAGTAAGACAAACAGGTTTTGCGATTCTTTCTTCATCTAATGTAGAAGACGCTTATAACTTAGCTTTAGTATCGCACCTTTCAGCCATAAAAGGATCCATTCCATTCTTACATTTCTTTGATGGATTTAGAACAAGTCACGAAATTAACAAAAT
>CADBRE010000172.1 GCA_902797005.1 uncultured Erysipelotrichaceae bacterium
CAAAATATTACAAATATCAATGCATCTTTTGGCTTAGCTGTAAACTTAAGTTTTAATTTTTCCATAATATTACCTCTTCATTAACTAAAATTATATCAAAATTGTTTGTAAAATACTATATATTTTTATAGTAAACTTAACAATTACTTCTTGTTTTAAACTTTTTTCCAATTAATCTATATAAAGATAAACAACTATTATCATTCATATCAGTTTTAGAAAGTATTAGCTCTATTTTATTATCATCATATACATTTATTATATTTTCAATATTATAAGAATATAATTCAAATTTATTCTTTGATTCTTCTTTTCTAATAACTCTATACTTATCATCTTTATAAAGAATTAATGAAAAATAGTTTTCTTCTTCTAAGTTAATATTATTTACAAAATATAATGTTTCAAATATTGAATCTCCATCAAAATCAAGAGATACTTTGCTTTTACTTAGAGAAGAATTAATATCAAAATTAATATTAGAAACTTCTTTAATGTCACTTAATTCACTAGCTGTTATCTCCTCTTTTTCATAAGGTATTGGGCTTACATTTACTGTGCCACTTATTCCTAACAGAGACAAGGTATTGTCTTTATATATACTATTATTATCATTATCAAATACATAAACTTTGTCATTAAAAGAGTTATAGTAAATAATGTTTTTACCCTTATAGGCGCCATCTATATATGTATCGAATGCCTTATTATTGTATTCATCAATATTACTTGAAACATCAGTGCATTTTCTGCTTAGGCACCGTAGTACAGTATTTTTATTTAAATAAAGTATATATGTGTTTCTTTTTGCATATGTAGAATATAGATAGTATAGTCCTAGTAATATTAATGAGAAAACTATTATTATAATAATTACATGTATTTCAAACTTATTATCTTTTTTCATTAATATCACCCTTATTTATAAGTTTATTATAGTAAATATATATACCAATAATTAATAATATAATTACAGTAATTGTTATTAGCATTTTATAATCTACACTAGCAACCTTTTTTGAACTATCAAACTCTAAATAAATACTCTTTTCTTTAGTATCTTTATTAATGTGCCAAGTATAAGTGTTTCCATCAATTAAATCGGCATTACTGTTTAATACTTTAAATGGCAACTTAATATTTAGACTAAATGAATCAATAGGAAACCTTTCTGGATCTTGCTCGACATAAGGATAAAAATCTCCAGATGTTTTTATAGTAATTATATCATCGTTTAAACTAAAGTCTATTTTTTCAAAATATTGTTTATAAATACTATTTCTATTTATGTAATCTTGTAAACTAGAGTATTCACTGACAGCAACAATGCCTGTGTTATTATCATTTATTTTATATGTGTAATGTCTTGAATAATCAAAAATTGAAGACATATTATCCCACAAGTTTGTTATGGCTGTGTTTCTATCATATAGACTATAATTTTCATCATAATACTTTATAGTTTCACTCGCAGTAATCTCATCAGAGACAGATAAATCATCATTTATTATTAAATTATACTTGGCTGTGCAACCTGTTATTAACATTAAAGAGCTAAGTAACAACAATCTTTTTATTCTTTTCATAATATCACTCGCTTATAATATATATAGAACTTAAATGTCCTTTTGAAGGATCAATCAAGAAATTAAATGAATACTTATTATTAGATTTTTCTCTACTATTTGGATCGGCTATTGATACATTTCCATTATTATCTATTCCTGTTAATACAATGAAATGTCCACCAGTTGTAAAATATCCGCTTGCAGCACCAGTGATAACTAGTGAATTACCTGATGACAAAGCATTGATAACTTTTTGCTGATTAGTTTGGCTTGTTGCATCCAATGGACCTTCACATTGTAGTCCATATTCCTCTGCTAATGGACAGAATAATCTACCACCATAAGTGCCCGCCTGTGAACATGCTTTATGGTCACAAGCCCAGTTAGTAACTGAAACTGGCGATATCATTTTACCAGTAAAGCTTGAAAGAACAATAGACATTGATGTTGGTCCACATCCGTGAGATCTTATGGTTCCATAGCTGCCATAATTGAATTCTGCATAATCTTTTTGGTTAAAATATGTTATTTGGTTTTTAAATGAGCCACTTAGGTAAGTTACGTTTGCTATATATCCTCCTTCAAGATCCGTAGTACATACACCACTTGAAAGACTAACTTCATTACCATATGACTTTCTAAGCAGTTCAACATAGTCATCAGTTTTATTCGTATTCCATATGTTTAATTCAGTTACACCGTATCCAATTTTTGCAGCATTTCCTTGTGAATCAACTAAATATTGACCCGCCACTTCATTAACAGCTTGTCTAATTTTGCTATCTTGAGAAAGTGGCTTGCTTCCACTAGCGTTTGGTGTATATCCACTTGGCACAGTGCCTGCAGTTAAAAGTGTTACATTACAACCATTTTCAACACCATCTAAACAGTTTGAACTTAAAAATCTTTCACATCCTAAA
>CADBRE010000173.1 GCA_902797005.1 uncultured Erysipelotrichaceae bacterium
ATTAAAGTAGTGGACCATATAATTATAAGTAGTGATAGTTATTATAGTTTTTATGATATTATGAATAAAAAAGAATAAACTTAATTAGGTGGTACTATGGATAAGAAAGAAGCATTTAAAGACTTTTTAAAAAGAAATAGAGATTTGTCTAAGCTTGTTAATGAAGGAAAAACTACTTACCAAAAACTATTTGAAACTTTTGATATATATGGAGAAGATAGATCAGTTTGGGATAACCTTCTTAAAGGTATTAGAAAAGAAGGTACTGGTAACTTTAAAGACATATTAAGCAATCTTAAAAATATAGATTTAGATAAATTAGAAGAAAATGTTGGCTCTCTTGAAAAAGCTTTAGGTTTCTTAGAAGAGATACTTTCTTCTAGAAGTGAAAAGAAGGAAGAAAAAAGAGAAAAGAAAGTTAAAGAAACTGAAATAGAAAGGTTTTTTGATGATTAATGAGATATGAAATAAAAGAAAAGATATATAATGATCCAAACATGTTTAGGTTTTTAAGAGAGAACTCTAATTGGTATAAGCTTTTAAATAGAGGTGTCCCTCTTTCTAGAATGGAAAATGAGATGAAAGAAAGATATGGGTTAAGGTTTAGAGATAAGGTTGATAAAGTAGGAACTGGTGTTAGCTTACTTAAAGCATTTATGGATGTAACAAAAGAAAGTTGACAGGATTTTACATTTTATTTAATTTTTTAATTAAAATATATTGACTTATTAAGAACTCCTTTGCTATAATTTAATCATGATAGAGAGAGGAGATATGGAAATGAAGAGATTAAATAAGAAAGGATTTACACTAGTTGAATTATTAGCTGTTATAGCTATTTTAGGTATACTTATGTTATTAGTTATGCCAAATGTATTATCAATGTTTACATCTGGTAGAAAGAATACATTCGTTAACCAAGTTCAAAGAGTATGGAGAACTGCTGAACAACAATATATGACTGATCAAATAGCTGGTACAACACATGAATATTATTCTGATACATGCGGTACTGCTACTAACTGTGGTAAATTAGACTTTACTGATTCAGGTTTAAAATATTGTGTTCATGTAAATACAGCAACAAACCAAATTGATAAGATTTATGTTTCTGATTCAAACTACTTTGTAACTGATGCTACTGCAGCAGCACCTAAATTTGATTTAAGTTCTGATACAGATATAACAGCACAAGGTTCAACAGCTAAAACAGCACAATTTAAAAATAGCGCATGTTCTTACTAGTCTTAGTTAAATGCTAAGGCTTTTTTCTATCTTGAAATATAGCACTTAGTGTGCTATATTTTATTTATAAAGGAGAAATAAATGAACTACATACCGCTAAATGTTAAAACTCATTATGAACTATTAAGTAGCTTGATTAAGGTAGAAGACTTAATCTCTTTTGCAAGTTCTAATAGTTTAAGTGCTGTGGGTATAACTGATACGAATATGTTTAGTGCCATGGAGTTTATAACTCTATGTAAAAAGAATAATATTAAACCTATATTAGGTGTTCCATTTAATATAGATAATTTAGATATGATATTATATGCTAAAAATTATGAAGGGTATTTAAATCTAGTTAAACTTGTTAGTATTAGAAATATAGATAAAATAACTAAAGAAGATTTTAAAAAACATAAAGATAATTTGATATGTGTTACTAATGATTATACTAATTACTTGGATTATAAAGAAATATATGTTGATGTTTATTTGTCTTATGAAAATATAACTGAAAGAACAAATGCTTTAACTATAACTGATAAAATTGTGTTTTTAAAAGAAAGTAGATATTTCCTTGACAATGATAAAGAATATTTGACTTATTTATACTTGATTAAAGATGGTAAAACTATTGAAGATATGGATCAATATTCATTTGATAGTGCACTTGATATTGATATTGATGAATATGATGCAAAAACCACTAAAGATTTTTCTGATTTAATCAATATAGAAATGCCTACATATAAGTATAAATTACCTGAATACTCTCCTAACAAAGTAGAGCTTTTAAGTGATTTGTGTAATAAAGGGCTTAATAAAAGATTGAATGGGAATGTAACTAATGAGTATTTAGATAGACTAAATATAGAATTAAACGTAATTAAAGATATGGAATTCACAGATTATTTCTTGATAGTTTATGATTTTATTTTATATGCTAAAAAGAATGGGATTGTTATAGGACCAGGGCGTGGAAGCGCGGCTGGAAGTTTAGTGTGTTATTGCTTAGGTATAACTGAGATTGATCCTTTGAAATATAATTTAATCTTTGAGCGTTTTTTAAATAAAGATAGAGTTACCATGCCTGATATTGATGTTGACATTGAGTATTTGCGCAGGGATGAAGTTGTTAATTATGTCAAAGAAAAGTATGGAAAAGATAATGTTGCTAATATAATAACATTTGGTACTTTGCAGACAAAACAAGCTATAAGGGATGTTTCTAGAGTTTTAAAGATTAGTAATTCTATTGTAGATATGCTTATAAAAACAATTAATGATAAAGAGAATATGAGGGATTTAGAGAAGAATCAAGCTTTTGTTAGTATTGTAGAAAATGATCCTGAGTTAAAGAAACTATATAGAATATGTAAGAAACTTGAAGGATTAAAAAGACATACATCTATTCATGCTGCTGGTGTTATTATTAGTGATGAACCTTTAACAAATAAAGTGCCGTTATATAATAGTTCTGGGACTATACTTACAAGCTATACAATGGAATATTTAGAATCTATTGGGCTTTTAAAAATCGATTTTTTAGCAATTAAGAATTTGACAATTATTGATATAGTAGTTAAATTAATAGAGAAGAATAAGAATATTAAAGTAAATATTAATAAGGTTCCATTGAATGATAAAAAAACTCTGGATATTTTTTATAACTCTAATACGGAGGGGATTTTCCAGTTTGAAAGTGAAGGAATGAAAAACTTTTTAAGAAGTTTAAAGGTTAGAAGTTTTGATGATTTAGTTAATGCAATAGCTTTATATAGACCGGGACCGATGGATAATATTTCTAATTTTATAGCTGTAAGAGAAGGCAGAAAGAAAGCGGATTATATAATTCCAGAACTAGATGAAATACTTAAAAGTACTAATGGTATAATAATTTACCAAGAGCAAATACTAGATGTACTTAAGAAAATAGGAGGTTTTACATATAGTGAAGCTGATATTATAAGAAGGGCAATGTCTAAGAAAAAAGAAGATGTTATTATAAAATACAAAGAAGATTTTATAAATGGTGCTTGTTTAAAAGGAATTGATAAACAAAAGGCTAAAGATATATATAATTTGATATTAAAGTTTGCTAATTATGGATTTAATAAATCTCACAGTGTAGCGTATTCATTTGTATCATATCAGATGGCATTTTTAAAAGCACATTTTCCCGAATACTTCATGATGACACTTCTTAACGATGCTATTGGAAATATAAGTAAGACTAAAGAATACTTTACTGAGTCAAAACAAATGGGTTTAACTTTTGATAAACCTAATATATTATTATCAACTACTAAGTATGAGATCATAGGTGATAAAGTTTTGTTTCCGCTTAATAGTATAAAAAATATAACTAAAGATATTGCTACAACTATTATTAATGCTAGAAATGAAAAAGGGTTTGACGATTTTATAGATTTTGTCAAGAATGTATATTCATCTAAAATCAATCAATCAATTATCGAGAGTTTGATTTATTCTGGATGTTTAGATTCATTTAATATTAATAAAAGAACTATGATAGAAAACTTATCAGCAATAGTGGATTATGCAAGTTTGTGTAATGAACTCGGAGAAGAAAATGTTCTTAAACCTGAGCTTATTGTAAAAGAAGAATACTCTAAACCGATGCTATTAAAAAAAGAGTTTGAATATTATGGATTTTACATTAATAATCATCCAGTTAGTAGGTATTCAAGAAATGGCTGTGTAAAACTTAATGAAATAAAAATGCATTTTGATCAAATAATAAATACTATAGGTCTAGTAGAAAAAATTAAGGTAATTGAAACCAAAAAGAATGAAAAAATGGCTTTTGTTGTTATTTCTGATGATGAAGGAAAAACAACTCTAGTTTTATTCCCTAAAATATTTGAATCGATTGATATACATGAGCTTGATATAGTTTCTTCTTCAGCTAGAGTTGAAAAAAGAATGAGTGAATATCAGCTTGTAGTAAATAAGATACAAAAACTAGATTGAAACTGAGAAATTATGATATTTTTTCAGTTTTTTTTCTTGTCAAAATTTAATATTGAAGAGTATGTTTTTAAAAATTGGTATTTAATTATTTAAAAATGATTGTATTTTTGTATTAATTAAGGTACTAAAACTGCTAATTTTTAATATTGATTTTTAATTTTGGGAAGTGAGTCTAGGCGTTTGACAATCACTATTTTAATGTGATAGATTGAAGCAAAGGAGGTGAGAAAATGAGTTTTAAATTATTCTTTAATGTCTATAAGAAAAAAATAATTTTGGGTTTGTGTGCATTTGCATGCTTGTGTTTGTTATTGATAGTTTTATTGATTAGTAATAGATATAATGCTGAAGAAATAGAATATGTAAATGATTTTCCTGCAAGTGAAGAATCTACAATTATTAATGAGACAGTTGCTAATGATATAGTAGAAAACGAAATACATATTGATGTCAAAGGTGCGGTTAAAAATCCTGGTGTTTATGTCCTAAAAGATAATGCGAGGGTACTTGATGCAATTGAAGCTGCTGGTGGTCTTCTTAAAAGTGCTTACACTAGATATCTGAATCTATCAAAAGTTCTAAAAGATGAATATGTTGTTTTAGTAAATACTAAAGCTGAAATTGATGAATTGCTTAAGAAAGCAGAGCCTAATGTAATAGTAAAAGAAGTTGTGAAAGAAGTACCATGTGAAAGTACGCCTGATGTATGTATTTGTGAAGAAAAACTTGTAACTAGTGAGATAAATGAAACATATGAAGAAAACAAAACAGAAAACACTCAAGAATCGTTTACAGCTAATTCTAAAGTAAATATCAATACTGCGACTATTAACGAACTCATGACTCTGGAAGGAGTAGGAGAATCTAAAGCTAAAAAGATTATTGAATACAGAGATGCCAATGGTGGATTCTCTAAAATAGAAGACATTAAAAATGTGAGTGGGATAGGAGATAAGATGTATGAAAGCATTAAAGAAAATATTACAGTCTAACACTTTTTTTATTCTAATTGCTATCATTTCTCTAATTTATTCCTTTGTTTTTACTTCTATTTATCATCATAAAAGTGTTTATAATGGAACTGAAGAAACTTTTATGTGCAATGTAAGTAAGTATAAAATTGATGGTGATAAGCTAAGTTTAGATCTTAATTGCAAGGAAAAACTTAAGGGAACTTATTACATAAAGTCCTTAAAAGAGAAAGAATATTTAGAAGATAATCTAAAGTTTGACTTGACTGTTAAGTTACATGGATCTTTAGCGGTCCCAAACAATAACACTGTTCCAAATTTATTTAATTACAAGAAATATCTATTTTACAACAATATATTTTATTTGCTTGATATAGATAAAATAGAATTAGGTAATGGAAGCTCAAATGTATTTTATAAACTTAAAAACTATGCTTTTGATCATGCGAGAAAAATTAATAACGAATATATCAATGCATTTGTGTTAGGCGACAGTTCATTAATTGATGAAGATGCAATTAGTAGTTATAGGAATAATGGCATTAGTCATTTGCTAGCATTGTCTGGACTGCATGTAGGTGTTTTTTCTTTTTCGCTACTTTGGTTCTTTAAAAAAATGAAGTTTAAGGAAAAAAGCTCAATTATATGTGTGTTCTTGATTTTAGTAATGTTTTCATTTATAACTGGATTTTCTCCATCTATAATGAGAAGTGTTTTGTTTTTCTTAATTTCAAGTCTAAGCAAAGCTTATAATTTAAAGATTAGGCCTATTAATATTTTGTACATGGTTTTATCAATTCTTTTGCTTATTAATCCTAATAATCTTTATAATGTGGGGTTTATCCTATCATTTGCTACAACATTTTTTCTTATATTATCTCTTAATAATGTTAAAAGAAATTATATTGTGTCTTTGCTGTTTATGAGTTGTTATTCATTTATGGCTTCTTTGGGTATATCTATTTATTTCTTTGGAGCTGTAAACTTTATTAGTCCTTTGCTTAATCTCTTATTTGTGCCTTTTGTGAGCTTTATAATTTTTCCTTTATCTTTAATAACATATATTGTTCTTTTTTTAAATCCAGTATTAGTCATATTTGTTAATGCTTTCGAACATATGAGTCTGTTTTTTAATAATTTTAATTTAATAGTGTATTTTCCTAAAATAAGTATTATTTATGTGTTTGTTTATTATTTTTTCTTGCTGTGCTTTTTTAAAAGGAAGAGGGTATTATATCTTATATGCATTTGTTTTCTTTTGATTGTCTTAAAGCTCAAACCATTTTTTGATAATAACTCCTATGTCTATTATTTGGATGTGGGACAAGGAGATTGTAGCATAGTTGTTATGCCGCGCTTGAGAAAAGTTTTAATGATAGATACTGGCGGTAAAGTATCCTTTAATATAGAAGAATGGAAACAAAAAAAGAAAACTTATAGCATCGCTAGAGATACTTTGATTCCTTTTTTAAGAAGTATTGGTGTAGTTAAGATAGACCTTCTGGTGCTTTCACATGGAGATTACGACCATATGGGAGAAGCTATTAATTTAGTAAATAATTTCAAAGTAGAGAAAGTAATATTTAATTGTAGACCATATAATAATTTGGAAAAAGAGTTAATTAAAGTATTAGATAAAAAGAAGATAAAATATTATTCATGTATCAAAGAATTAAATATAGATAAGAATAAATTATATTTCTTACAGACAAAAGAATATGATAATGAAAATGATAA
>CADBRE010000174.1 GCA_902797005.1 uncultured Erysipelotrichaceae bacterium
AAAGAATCAAAAAATAATAAAACAAAAGATGAAACAACGAGTAAGCAATTATGTGATTGGTTAAAGAAATCTGGCTTTAAAGCAGGCAACTTTAAGTATTTAGATGTAACTGATGAGAACGGAAAGCCAATTATAGGTATATTAGATGAGCTCTATAAAAAGTATAAGTTAAAAAGAATTAATGAATATAATACTGCAAAAAAGAAATTTGATGAAGTAAGTGAATTTTCAAAGGCTATTAATGATGGAAAGGATATAGATAATGAAACAGGAATACATAGAATTGGTTAACAATTTTAAAAAACTATTAGATGATGAAAAAAAGGAAGAAATACTTAAAAACATTAATCAATTATTAAAACTTTTATATAAAATAAACAAGAGCTTTGATTCTTTTAACGAAGCTTTACCTACTATATTTAAAAACTATTCTGATGAATCAGAGTATTATGATGCTCTTTTTACAAGTGTTATTTCTTTAAAAGAAGAAATAGCAAAGCTAATCAATTCTATTAAATAATGCTGATAGAATACTATTCCTAAACAATGGTAAGATAGAAGCAGAGGGAACACATAAACAGTTATTAAAAACTTGTAAAGGTTATAAAGAATTATACGAAAGTGAAATAAAGGATAGAAAATAGCTGCATAGAAATATGCAGTTTTTAATTTGAATTAAATGCATATTATTAAATGGGGAAAGTATATGAAAGAAACTATTAAATATTATTATAATGTTTATCCTGATTCTTTAATAGAAATAGAAAACGGTGTTTATTTCTATTTAAATGGGTATAAATACTATTTTGTTAAATATGATAGAAACCCCGAAGAAATAGCATTTTTAGTACAAATAAGTAATGATCTTTTTAAAAAAAATATATTAGTAGATACATTTATAAAATCCAAAGACAATACATTTTTCGTAAGTGTTAATGAAAAGGTTTATGTGCTTTTAAGAGTAAATTCTATAGAAAACGATATATATGATCTAAAAGACATTATTGACTTTAATAACAAATTAGTTGCAGATAAACAAATACATAACAACTGGGCTAATCTTTGGATGAAAAGAGTAGATTCTTTAGAAAGCGAAATTAGTGAATATAATAATGAATACCCTTTAATTAGAGAAACATTTGATTATTATGTAGGACTTGCCGAAAATGCAATTAGTTATTTTAATGATACTTTAATTGAAGAAGACATAAGAACTGTTAAAATCACATTAAACCACAAAACCATATTAACCCCTACATATAGTGGATTTATTAACAATCCTTTGACATTTACATTTGATTATGAAGTAAGAGATGCAGCAGAGTATATTAAGTCTAGTTTTTTTGAAGGCAAGTTTTACTTAGAAGACTTTTATGAAATATTGAAAAAAAATAATTCAAGAGCAAGCCTTAGAATTCTATATGCTCGATTATTATATCCAAATTATTACTTTAACGCTCTTGAAAAAGTTTTTGTATTAGATGAAGAAGAAAGTAAGATTAACAAATATATTGAAAAAATAAATGATTATGAAGTTTTTTTGAATGAAATCTATAAAATAATAAATAAAAAAGTCCCAATTCCACCTATTGAATGGCTAAATAATAAAAAATAATATAATAAATTAGAAAAAAGTGATATAATTAACACAGTGATGGAAAATGAGTAATATAAAAATAGGTGAAATAGTAAAAGGTGAAATTACTGGTGTTACACCATATGGTGTGTTTGTTAGTCTAGAAGATGACTATACTGGCTTAGTTCATATTTCAGAAGTATCTGATAAATATGTTAAAAACTTAACTAAGATTTTTAATATTGGAGATATTATAAATGTTAAAGTAGTAGGAATAGATAAAGTTAAAAATCATGCTAAGTTATCCATAAAAAAAATAGACTATAAAGTTGAACAATCATTATCAATGATCCCAGAATCTGGAACTGGATTTGGTATGCTAAGAGACAAATTGGGCGAGTGGACAGAGGAAAAATATTCTGAAATTAAAAAAAATCAAGAAAATTGACAAAAAAGAAAGAAAAAATGTTGACATTGGCTTTTGAAAATGATATATTTGTAAATGTCAACAAATGACATGGGCGACTAGCTCAGTTGGTTAGAGCATCTGCCTTACAAGCAGAGGGTCGGGAGTTCGAGTCTCTCGTCGCCCACCATATGCCGA
>CADBRE010000175.1 GCA_902797005.1 uncultured Erysipelotrichaceae bacterium
CGTGAAAATCTCCTTTGTATGGAGTAAACACTGCTTTCGTTCCTTCTAATATTTCAATTTGTTCACTTGTAGATGGTGCTGTTGAATCTTTTTCACTACCAAATATTCTTCCTAATAAACTTCTTTTTTTTTTTTTTTTCCTCCTCATTAATATAATTTAAGTATTCCTGTTGCTTGTTTACATAAATCACATATGCATCCATTAAAGAAGCAGCTCCATCTATTCTTTGTTTTGCTTTTTCTTTTGATAACATTATGTTTTCATTATCATCAGTTTTTACTACTATGTTAGATAGATTCCACTTTAAAATAGGATTGTTATCATAATTTATTTTTTTATCTATTAAATCTGCTTTCATTTGTTTTAATGGTGCTGATTCTGTTTTATATCCTTGTCTTACTTCGACCATATCGAATCCATATTCTTTCATATCATCACACCAGAATTGTGCATTCCAACTATCGTAACCTATCCATAAAGGTCTTAAATCGAATTCTTCTACTTGTTCTATATACCACTTTGTTACATCGTGATAGTCTATCTTACTATCTCCACTTAATCTCATTAATCCTAATTTAATCCATTTATCATAAGGTATTTTATCTTCTGTTATTTTCTTCTCTAAAAAGTTAGTTGGAATCCAGTACATTTGCTTAATTCTTATTTTTCCTTTTACTACTCCTAATAAAGTTGCACAAGTTAAATCTGTTGTACTTGATAAATCTGTACCACCTATGCAATAGCAATCTTTCCATTCACTATACTTTTCTTCATTGTTTAACTCTTCAAAGCTTAACCATGCATTAATTGAGTTTTGTCTTATATTAAAATCTTTGCATAGAAGATTAACTAGCTCTATTGGATTATTCTTAGCTCTTTCTACTTTATCTCTTACATCTTTTAATGATTTGATTACTCCTAAAGCTGGATTGGCTTTATACCAGCTTTCTTCATTTGTCCATTCTTGTTCTTCATCAAGTTCATAGATGATTGGTAATAATGTCTCATCTTCTATTGTTCCATCTATTACTTTTGAAGCATAATCATATTCAATATCAAATACATTCTGTCGAATCGTTCCCATTGTACTTGTTTCTAATAACATTGGCTGTTCTCTGGCACTCATAGAGTCATACATTACATCAAGTAAGTTCTTATCTTTCCATGCATGAACTTCATCTGCTATTACAAAATGGCTATTCAAACCATCTAATGAATTGGAATCTGCTGCTAATGCTCTAAAGTAACTATCTTTTTTATCAAAATAGATTCCACCTACTAAACATCTAATTCTTTTAGCAAGTTCTGGACTTTTTCTAATCATCTTTTTTGCTTCTTCCCAAACTATTTTTGATTGGTCTTTTTTTGTTGCTACAGAATATACTTCTGCACCACCTTCTTTATCGGCTACTAACATATAAGTTCCTAATGCACTAGCTAATACTGACTTTCCATTTTTTCTTGCTACAAAGAAGATGACTTTTCTATATTTTCTATTTCCATTTTCATCTACAAATCCATATGCTGCTTCTATCATTGCTTTTTGAAATAACTCCAACTTTAATGGTTTCCCATTCCATTTTCCTTTAGATTGTTTCAAGTAATTTTCAGTAAATCTTATAGGCTTACTTGCTCTTTTCTCATCAAATCTATAAGTGTGTGTTTCTTGTTCTTTTGTTATTGAATTATAAAAAGACACTTTTCTAGGTGTCTTTATTTCTTTTACAAGTTTCTCATAGATTTTTTTTACCTTTTTGCCTACTTTTTTTGGATTATCTCGAATCCATTTTTCATATTCTTCAATGTACACTTTCTATTCCTCTACAAAATCATCAAAGTTATCATTATTATCATTTTCTTTTGGTAAAAGCTCATTTAATTGTTTTATACAACTTGAATAATTTTTTATTAAAGTATTGTATTGATTTAATGCTGGATTAGCTCTTTCAATGTCATATTTTCCCTGACACATCTTGGTTACTACTCCTTTTTCATCTATTTGTTTTTTTAGATCATCTAATGTTGTTTTCATAAATATAATTTCATTTAACAAACTCATACACAACACTTTTTTATCATTTTCAAGAGTATCAATTGTTTTCTTTATTGATTTTAAATTAACTCTTGAGATTTTCATTCATATTCTACTTCCTTTCTACAAAATAGGGGGTTTACACGCAAATCTGTGCATTTTTCAAACCTCTGGCACTCGGTTTCATTAGACAATGATACTAATGCCTATATGCCCCCTATAACCTCTATAAGTACCACTATAAGCACATGCAATAGGAGTCTAACCTATACTAGATAGTTTTAACATTCTATCCACCGTTATGCCTTACATAACTTTCTGGAGGGTTGTTAGCTCTCCGTTCTAACCATTGAACATATACATATGCTTATAGTGCTACCCATAAAGGTAGCACAAAGTTTGGTGATTGAAGTGTCAGTATTCTTTACGAATACCATACCAAACATATCTACAAATACCCTTGTATTCTACCTATTTAGTAAAACTAAATGCTTCAATATGTTCAGTATGCTACTCACAAGGAATAGCACGAGATTAAATTAAAGCCACCTAATCGTAAATACGATTGGTAGGACATACACTACTCTAGGTAGGTATGTATAGTACTCTTTTACAAGTACTGTACTAATGATATATTTGTCGAGGAATAGGATTTCCACAAGTTAAAGCCACCTAATTTTACACCTCTATAAATCCATCAAACTTGTTCCTGTTTTGTATAGGACTTACTTATATCATCAGTACACTACCTATAAAGGTAGTGCCAAAAAGGAGTGTTAATTATATATAAGATTACCTGATTCATCAAATTCATAACCTTTTCTAGTTGACATATCTTGATGATGTTCTTTCTCATGACACTCTTTGCAGACTCCTTCCAAATTATCTTCATTGAGTGTTATATTATCATCACTTATGTTTAAATCAGTAAGATATTCTTTATGGTGAACAATTCCTGTTCTTCTTTTTTCTTTGGGAATCCAATCACTTATTCCATCAACATAAACTGGTTTATGACATCTATTGCATAGTAAGTTTTGTTTTAACCATATTGTTTTTCTTACATCTTTCCATACTTTTGATTGATAAAAATCTTTTCTTAAACCATAACTCATATTATTTCTTCTCTACTTTTTTTGTTGGTTTTTTTTTATCTTCAATTTTTCTTTCTTCTGGTACTATTACACATAGATGCAACCTTGTTAATAATTCACATTCTTCTTTAGTTACATTCCATTCCTCATCTACTTTTCTATCTTGATTACCAGATTTAAATGATTTTATACATCTTACTTTCATATTATTCTCCTATCCAAACATTTTTCTTACATCAGCTTCCGTTCCTATTTTTTCATTATTATTATCTAAAGAACTAATCAAAATATTTAATAATGAAACAAAAGACATATCCAACATTTCTTCTTTGGATATGCCTAATCTTTTTGCTAATGCAAATGTTTCAAACTCATCTACTTCTTGATTAAGTTCTTCTAAATTGGGAAGTTTTTTAAACTCCCCCAGAAATGGGAGAAGTTGCTACTGCTACTATATCGTTTATCCATTCTGTATTGGAATAAAGATTATCAATTCCTTTTAAGAAATCATCATAACCTTTTACTTGTGCAGAATCTGCTTC